>DFOU01000010.1:0-11783 GCA_002376865.1 Patescibacteria group bacterium UBA3533
GTGGCATTGCCGGGTAGCTATGTTCGGAAGGGATAACCGCTGAAAGCATCTAAGCGGGAAGCCAACTCTAAGATTAGGAATCATTAAGACCCCTAGGAGATGACTAGGTTGATAGGCTCTACGTAGAAGCACTGTGAAGTGTTGAGCGGAGGAGTACTAATTCGTCGTCGTCTCCAACAAGGAAGTCTGGATGACACAGTAGAGTATCAGTTATTTGCTGGTGAAATGTATTCGCTTTTCTAAATTTTCATACAAACGTGTTTTTTGTGTTGGTGATATGGCGAGGTGGAAACACCTGTTCTCATTCCGAACACAGAAGTTAAGCGCCTTTGCGCCGATGGTACTCGAAAGGGGAGAGTAGGTCGTCGCCAACACAAAGAATGGGTTTGTAAGGACGTAGCTCAAATTGGGAGAGCAACTCACTGAGCATTCCGGGTCCAAACCGAGAGTGTGGTGACCTGAGGAGACGCAGGTTCGATCCCTGCCGTCCTATCCATTCTTAGTTCTTTTGGGGTGAGGATCGTTAGTTGGGCATGTGCACATAAAAACGTTTCTACCTGGTGGTTTCTTCGGAAACTTGAAGGTTCAAATCCTTCCACCCCAGCCATCCACCTTAGGGTGGATTTTTTCATGTTATTATTTATGTAGACGCCAGCGGGGAATAGGCGCCCTACTGGGGGAGCACCAGCCTGACCGGCTGTATTGACCACCACCGCGCAACTTGCCCGACAGGAAACTGTCGGGCTTTTCTTTTTGGTATACTTACCCTATGGATTGGGCACGTAAGCGACAGCTTTTTGTAATTGGAATTATTGCCTTTGTGGTTCTTACTCTAGGAGGGTTTTTTGTATTTATACTCACAATAAATCCGGCGACTTGTTTTGATGGGGAGCAAAATGGTGCTGAGTCTGGAATTGATTGTGGAGGAGGATGTGAGCTTGTTTGTGAGAATGAAGCACGTCCTCTAACAGTCTCTTTTGCGCAATATGTTTTAACTGATGGACGCCCAGATGTTATTGCTCATATTACAAACCCAAACACTCATGCAGATGCAATTTCTGCAGAGTATCTTGTAGAGGTATATACAGATGAAGGAGATTTGTTTGCTCGACATGATGGGGTTATAGATGTGCCAAATGAAAGTACAAGAGCAATATTTATTCCTCGTATTGCAAGTATTGCGCCAACTGTAGCAAGAGCTTTTGTGACTATTACAGAGCAGACATTCTTTAGGGCAAAAGATGGACCGTCTCTCTCTGTAGAGTCATTTACTTGGGAGGATGTAAGTACAGAGCCAACTCTTACTGTGCAAATACAGGGAGACTTAGAAGAGTCTCTTCGAAGGATTCCTTTTGCCGCCACCATCTTTGATATAGAAAATACTGTGCTTGCAGTATCTAAAACAGTTATCGATAGGATAGGAATTGATGAAAGTAAAGAAGTTATCTTTACGTGGAATGAAGGATTTCGTGATAATCCAACTCGTGTAGAGTTTGTATTTGATACTCCAAGAGCGTATGGGGACAATTAGTTCAAAACTAGGCGGTTTATTACAAAAGCATGATCCAATGCTGCTTTTTTCTGTCCTACTCGTTTCTCTTGCAGGACTCATAACAATGAACACGTTTGGTGCTGATAGTAGTTTCTTTGATCGACAAATGATATGGCTCCTTATTGGCTTCCTTGTGTACTTTGTTGTTTCAATGATAGATGTTCGTTTTCTTCGCAGAACAACAAGTGTTGTAGCGCTCTATGCAGGAGCAATAGCACTACTTGTTTTGGTATTTTTAATTGCAGATCCAATTCAGGGAGCAAAGAGTTGGTTTGTTTTGGGGCCGGTTGCATTTCAGCCATCAGATCCAATTAAGCTTGTGGTTGTAGCTATTTTGGCAAAGTATTTTTCAAGACGGCACGTAGAAATTGCTAACTTCAAACACATCTTCCTTTCAGGGACGTATGTGGCAATTATCTTTTTCTTAGTTCTCATTCAGCCTGACTTTGGTACAGCTATAATTATTTTCCTCACATGGCTTCTTATGGTGCTTGTATCGGGTATTAGTAAAAAGCATTTATTTGCAGTATTTGGTATTGGAGTACTGGCGGCAGGAAGCATGTGGCTTTTTGTGTTTGAAGAGTATCAAAGAGATCGTATTCTTACGTTCTTACATCCACGAACTGATATCCAAGGAGCTGGATACAATGCGTACCAGTCTCAAATTGCTGTGGGTTCAGGGCAGGTATTTGGAAAGGGGATAGGGTATGGAACACAGAGTAAATTACAGTTCTTGCCAGAGTATGAGACAGACTTTATTTTTGCAGCATTTGCAGAGGAGTGGGGATTCCTTGGTGTGCTCCTCCTTTTAATCCTTTACGCAATTATTATATTTAGATTGATTGCTTTTGCGTGGCGCGCGCCAACAAACTTTGAGGCGTTTTTTACGATGGGTGTCGCATCGCTATTTGTAAGTCATATTGTAATTCATGCAGGAATGAATTTGGGGCTGCTTCCTGTTACAGGAACAACCATTCCATTTATGAGTTATGGAGGATCTCACCTCATTACTGAATTTACAGCACTAGGACTCATTGCTTCAATGCGGAAGCATTCAAGAGGAGCACACCGAGATGATCTTACCCGCGAAGTAGTGTAGCGTAGATTTCTGTTGTTTTTGAAACCATATTCTCAAGAGAATATTTTTCTTTTACGTGGTCTTTAAGAGCTTTTGCAAGTTCTTTTTGCTTATTCTTATCAGTTAAGAACTTAGCAATGGCAACTGCAAATACGGCTCCACTGTCTGCTGGAACAAGGAGTCCGTTTTTATTATGCTCTATGATTTCAGGAATTCCTCCAACTCTACTTGCTACAACTGGCACTTCTGCCATTCCAGCTTCGATAAGAACATACCCGAGAGCCTCTGTTCTTGATGGGAGTACAAAAATATCTCCAGCTTTCATATATAAAGATGCATTTTCTACGAACCCAACAAGGTGTACGTATTCGCTAATGTCATATGAGGCGATAAGCTTTTCAAGTCGCCATCTTTCATCTCCTTCACCAATAACAATGTAGTGGGGAAGTTCTGCTCCTTCTTCACGAAGTGTTGTAAGTGCTGAGAGCATCGTGTCGATTCCTTTACTATCATGAAGTTCAGCAACAGTAAGAATCCACGTTTTTTTCAAATACTCTTCTAATGTTGGATCAATTGCGGCGAGATCTTTTCGAGCACTTGTTTTTGCAAGAGGCTTAAGAGGACGTACTCCATTTGGAATAACAGTAAGTTTTTTTGTAAAAGGCCAGTTACGAATTGGTTTTTTGAGAGCTTCTGATACAAGAATAACTTTGTCTGAAAAGAAAATTGTAGAGAAGTATGCAATTTTAAAAATAAGTTTAAAGAGAGGATTGCGTCTTTCGTTAAATGCCCATCCGTGCACGGTGAAGACAACCTTCTTACCTTTTAGTTTTGCAGCGAGTGCGCTAATTCCTCCTTTTGAACTATTTACATGAACAATGTCTGGCTCAAATTCATCAATAATAGAAAGGATTCCTTTATATGCTTTTAGTTCCCGGAAGAAACCAAGGTCTCGAGTAAGGCCATCAATGTGATATTGGGGGATAGAAAGCTCCTCCAACTTGGTTGTAAGTTCACCTTTTGGACCATAGGCAACAGCAATCTCAACACCGCTTTCATGCAGTGATCGGGCCATGTCATAGACGTATTTTGTTGCTCCTCCCCAGGTTCCTTTTGTTATTACAAGTAAAACTTTCATCTTGCATATACGGTACCACACTCTTTAAAAAATGGCTTATTTGTTGTATTATATCGCATTATGCATACACTCAGAAACGAGTGGCTCATTCTTCTCTTAGGAGACCTCTTCGCGCTTACTTTTGCGCTCTTTATGACGCTTGTTGTGCGATATCAGAGCGTCCCAAGTAGTGATTTACTTGCACTACACCTTGTGCCGTTCTCACTGTTGTTTGTTGTTTCTTTAATTATCTTCTTCGTTGCAGGTCTCTACGATAAGCAGACACTTTTTGCAAAAGCAGAACTTCCAACAACAGTATTCTTTTCACAGCTCGTAAATGTAATTCTTGCAGCACTTCTGTTTTTCTTTGTTCCAATATTTACTATTGCCCCAAAAACAAATCTTGTTATCTACCTTTTCATCTCAGCACTCTTTATTGTTGCGTGGCGAATAGTATTAGCTCCACTACTTCAGTCACGAGCAAAGTGTGAGACAGCTCTTATTATCGGAGACTCTCCTGAAGTACATGAGTTAATAGAGGAAGTAAACGCAAATGATAGATATGGATTTACGTGCCTTTCTCCAATAAGAATTGCAGATGGAGATACGCCTGAAGCACTTAAGCATGCTGTTGCGAAACGCCTTGCAAGTGATGAGCCAACTGTTCTTATTGCAAACCCAAGTGATGATAGATTGAAGCCGCTTCTCTCTCACTTATTTGGATATGTATTTGCAAAACCAAATGCCACATTCATTAATTTCAATGAAATGTATGAAGGTATTTTTGAAAAGGTTGCTCTCTCATCACTTAATCCTGAATGGTACCTAGAGTATGCATCACGCCCTCCGCAGATCGCATACGATGCACTCAAGCGCCTCATTGATATTTTAGGAGGACTGATTATTGGTTTGATGCTTCTTATCCTCACTCCGTTTATTTGGATGCTTATGCACATAGAAGGGAAGGGGCCATTCTTTATTGCACAGAATCGAATGGGAAAGCACACAAAGCCAACTAAGATTTTTAAGATTCGAACCATGACATCTGTTGAAGATGGGGCATGGATTGGAGAGACAGAGAATAAAGTAACAAAGGTGGGAGAGACATTACGCCGAACAAGTATTGATGAGTTGCCGCAAGTGCTTGCTGTGCTTTCAGGGAAGCTCTCTCTTATTGGGCCGCGCTCAGACATGATGGGTCTTGCAGAGCGGCTGCAAGAATCAATTCCGTATTACAACGTGCGCTATACGGTAGCGCCTGGAATTACCGGATGGGCGCAGACACATCAGAGGTATGCTCCAGGTCAGATTAATCCGCAGTCTATTGAAGACTCAAAGGTTCGATTGCAGTATGATTTGTACTACGTAAAGCACAGATCGCTTCTGCTTGATATATCTATTGCGCTGCGTACGATAAAGACATTGCTTTCACGATTATTCCCAAAAATACGAATTAACCATGGCTAAACAAACAATATTGCTAACAGGAGCTGCAGGGTATGTAGGAGCCATGCTTGTAGATCAGTGGAGTAAACGTGATGATGTTGAGGAGATCATAGCTCTCGATATGGTAGATCCTGAGGAGTTTGTAAAAGATGCTCCGAAGACAACATGGATTAAAGCAAACACGTCTGATAATTCTTGGCAGGAAATTGCTGCAAAAAAGAATCCAACTGTTGTAGTGCATGCCGCGTGGCAGATTCGAAACCTTTATTGGAATCCAAAGAAGCAGTGGAAGTGGAATGTAGAAGGTTCTCAGAACATGTTTGATTTTGCATTTGCTACAAAGTCAGTAAAGAACCTCGTTTACTTTAGTAGTGCATCAATCTTTGGTGCAGATCCAAAAAATGAGATCGATCATTTGTTTGATACTGATGCACCACTTCGTGATGAAGTGTATTTGTATGCAAAAGAGAAGCGAATTGCAGAAGAGAATCTGCACAACATGGTGGTAGATAAGCGAGATGATCTAGATATTTCAATCGTGCGACCTGCTGCAATCTCAGGTCCTCGTGGTCGCTATGGACGAATTAGGTTTGGACTACAGTCTGCACTCTCAGGAAAACTGAAGGGAAGTTTTGTATATTCAGTTGTGACAATGCTTACATCATTTATTCCCGCAACAAAGAAATGGTGTCGACAATTTATTCATGAGGATGATATTGCAGACATTATTACCATCCTTACATTTGATGGAGCTCCAAATACAGTTTCTCTTTATAACCTTACGCCTCCAGGGGATGTGGTGCTTCCTGAAGACATGGGGAAGGCAACAGGAAAGAAGATAGTTATTCTTCCGCCATTTGTTATTCGCATTGTTTTCTTCTTTATGCGACACCTTACTTTTGGGAAAGTTCCAACAGCAGCAGGAGCGTGGCGATTCTATTGCTATCCAATTGCAATGGACGGGAAAAAAGTTACAGAGGAGCTTGGGCATAAGTACGCATATTCTTCTAAGGAAGCTTTTGTTACAAAAGAGGGAAGGTATTCATGCGTTGTACCTAAAGATGCTTAATTGTTATGATTGTTGATGGAAAAGCGCTTGCGCGTGAAATTAGTGACGTACTCTCTGTGCAAATAAGAGAGTGTAAAAAAGTTCCTGTATTAGGAATCCTTATGATTGCGCCAACTCCTGAGACAAAGAGCTTTGTTCGTATCAAAAAGAAAAAAGCAGAAGAGCTTGGCATAGAAGTTTTAGAAAAAGAACTTTCAGAGAATGTCTCCCAAGAAGAAGTAGAGAGAGAATTGAAAGAGTTAATTTCTAGCACAGATGGAGTTGTATTACAGCAGCCAATTCCAAGTCATTTAAATAATGAAGTTTTGTGCAGTCTTATTTCGGCGGAGAAAGATATTGATGCACTTACAGATAAGAGCGTTCACATTTCTCCAGTTGCAGGGGCAATAAAAGAAATTTTGGAAAAATATGAAGTAGAGACAAAAGAGGTTCCTGCTGTTGTTATTGGATCAGGAAAATTAGTAGGAGTGCCTGCGGCAAAACTTTTAAAAGAACTTGGAGCCTTAGTTACTGTTATGACGAAAGAAACAGGAATTGATGCTGAGATATTAAAGGGTGCAAAAATAATTGTATCTGGAGCAGGAAGAGCAAATCTTATTACGAAAGACATGGTCTCAAATGATGCAATTGTTATAGATGCAGGTACGAGTGAGTCTCGAGGAGCAATTGTTGGCGACGTAGATAAAGATTGTTATGAGAGTGTTGCTCTTGTAAGTCCTGTTCCAGGTGGAGTGGGGCCTTTGACGGTAGTTTCGTTATTCAAGAATCTTGCAAAAAGCGCAAGTTGCTCTTCATAGTTTGTTTTGCTACCGTTACCTAACTATATGATTACACGAATTTTGGCAGCAGTTGTTTTGGCTCTAGGTATCTCACTTAGTGCTTTTGTATTTATAAGTGAAAAGAATGGGGGACCGTTTCCGCTTTCGTTTGGCCTTGATCTTGCTGGGGGAACACATCTGATCTACAAGGCTGACACATCAGAGCTTTCAGAGTTTGAACGAAAGGAATCTCTTGTTTCTTTGCGAGAGGTGATTGAGCGACGAACAAATCTCTTTGGAGTTGCAGAGCCACTTGTGCAGGTTGAAGAGAGTTCATTTGTTGCAGAGACTCGAGAGGATCGACTTATTGTAGAGCTTCCTGGGGTTACCAATCTTTCAGAGGCAGTGCGTATTATTGGAGAGACACCACTTCTAGATTTCCGTATTGAGAACCCTGACGCTGCATTTGATGCAGTAGAAGAAGATCGGTATGTGAGCGTTGGTTTAACTGGGCGATTTATTAATTCTGCAGAGCTTACTTTCGCAAGCGGAGCACACGGTGGAGGAATTTCAAATGATCCTATTGTTCTTGTGAATTTCAATGATGAAGGATCAGATCTTTTTGAGGAGATTACAAGAGATAATGTTGGAAAACAGCTTGCCATCTTCCTCGATGGTGCAGTTATTTCAGCTCCCGTAGTGCGAGAGGCTATTGCGGGGGGAACAGCTCAAATTTCAGGAGGATTTACACCAGAGGAGGCACGAGATCTTGTGCGAGATCTAAACTTCGGAGCTCTTCCTGTACCTATTGAGCTTATTTCTACGCAATCAATCGGACCATCTCTTGGAAAGGCAATTCTTCAAGACGGAGTTATTGCGGGAGCGTTTGGGCTTATGCTCATTATGATCTTTATGGTTATTTGGTATCGATTGCCGGGAGTTATTGCCGCTATTGCCCTTGCTTTCTATATCGCATTAATGCTTCTTGTTATGAAGCTTGTGCCCGTTACGTTAACTGCTGCAGGAATTGCAGGTCTTATTCTTTCATTTGGAATGGCGGTTGATGCCAATGTGCTTATATTTGAGCGAATGAAGGAGGAGCTTAAGGCAGGGAAGGGAGTTCGCGATGCTGTACGAGAAGGATTTGCGCGAGCATGGCTTCCAATTCGAGATGGAAACATTTCATCCCTAATTGCAGCAATTATTTTGTTCTGGTTTGGAACATCAATCATTGAAGGATTTGCACTTGTATTTGCACTAGGAGTATTGCTTTCAATGTTCTCTGCAATTACCGTGACACGACTTGTGCTTCTTGCTATTGCTCCAAAAGAAGCAGGTAAGGTGTCGCGTGCATTATTTGGTAGCGGAATAAAACTTTAATTATGTTTGTCGTACACTACAGAAATATTTTCCTAGGAATTGGAGCATTGCTTCTGGCAGCTGCTATTGGAGCAATTCTATTCTTTGGACTTCGGTTTTCAATTGATTTCACAGGAGGAACACTTCTTGAAATTTCATATACACAGGAGCGACCAACTCAAGATATAATTTCGTCAAAGGTTGAGAATCTTGCAGTGGGGTCATACTCAGTACGAGCAGCAGGTGAGGAGGGGTACATCATCCGTACTCGAGATTTAAATCAGGATGAGCTTGATGCTCTTACTGCACTTCTTTCAATTGAAGAGAACGCTGTTTCAATTGACCGTGTGACAACTATTGGACCCTCTCTTGGAGGAGAGCTTGGAAGAAAGGCACTCTTTGCACTCGCTGCACTTTCTGTAGTTATTGTGCTCTATGTGGCATATGTATTTAGGAGGGTAAGTAAGCCAGTGCCTTCTATCTATTATGGATTTATTGTTGTATTGGCACTTCTTCACGACATTATTATTCCAACAGGGTTCTTTGCCATTATGGGATATTACTTTGGCGCAGAGATAGACGCACTCTTTGTGGTTGCGCTTCTTGCCATCCTTGGATATTCGGTAAATGACACCATTGTTGTATTTGATCGAATTCGAGAAAATATTGCAGCAAATATTGAGCGAAATGTAAAAGAAAGTTTTGAGATAACGGTAGGAAAGAGTTTGCAGCAGACATACATGCGTTCAATCAATACTTCAGTTACAACAGCGCTAGCACTCCTGGCTCTCTTCTTCCTTGGTGCAGGTGTTACTGAGAACTTTGCACTTACGCTTCTTGTTGGAGTTGTCGCAGGAACGTACTCTTCAATCTTCCTGGCAGCACCACTATTAGTTTCTTTACAGAAGAAGATATACAAAAAGGGGTAGTTGACAGTTTTATATAGAGGAGTACTCTCTATATATGACTTCTAACGTGTCATTTATCATTACATCAACTACAGTCCTTCTGAAGGACTGGGGCTTTGGTGTCTGATAGACAAACGTTCTCTCCACCAAAAGTCCCGCCCAGAAAGCGGGATTTTTGTTTGAGGGAGTCATGTTGATCTTTAAAAAGGGAAGGAAATAAAATGACTAATGTTGCGACCACAATGCCAGAACTTACGGTAAGTCCTCAATCGGACCAAGAAACTGGGATCGTTCGAAAGATGCGTTCAGGCTTCGCAATCACTCTTCTTGTTGGGGAGGTATATGTTTCTCCAGAACTTCGGGAGAGTGTGCGCACCTGGGAGGATTTTACTCCTGAAGACTGGAAAGAACTTGTCTTGGGTCCAGAGCCTATTGAGTACATGCTTCAAGTTTCAGAAGCAATTCGAAAAGAAGCCATGAAGCACGAATCGTATCAGGAAGTTTTCAGGAGATTTGGGTCCACACTTCCTTTGGAAGTTAAACAGCTTGCAAACCTGGACAACGATACGCTTCGGAAAATCAAAGCGTGTCTGTCGTGAGGTCAATTTATTTTGAAAAACCGCCCAAGTGCAACTTGGGCGGTTTTCTCTATACTCGGAGCAATAAAAATACGTAAGCGAGAGCGCTTTCGTATCAAATTTCTTTAGTTGTCTTCTTCGCTTCTTGGCAAAGCTTTGACGGCTTTCTCCACTATACGAGTTTATGATTTTGGTGCAAGAAAAAGTGTGGATAGAGGATAGAAGTAAAAGTTTGTCTAGAAAAAGAAAAAGGCACGTCCGGTAATTTGGACGTGCCCCATTTTGTTCATGAGATTTAGTTCACGAACGGTTTGCAGACTTTTCGTTTGAGTGCATCGAACTTGAGTCTCATGCTCTTACGAGCGGGCCGGCTTTCGATCGTAGCCAGATTAAAGCTTGGCGCAGGACCACACGCAAGGTATGGTCGCACTTCTTGAAGTCTGGTTTCGATGAGCGCATCTTTTTGCTCTTTCGCACTTTGCGCTTTGGTGCGCGTACGTTCACGCTTTTTTTCGTTGCGGTCCTGATTCCATGTCCGGAACCAGTTGCTGAGAAGATTGGCGATGTGCTCAGATATATGACGGAGTGGCTTATTAAATCGCGCGAGCAAGAAAATCAATGTCATGCCGATCGCTACGATTCCGCCAAGCCAAAGTATGATAGTGAGCACGAGCTCACCGTATGCTTGAGATGCATTGCCGACCGCTTCTTGATTACGGCTCCCCGTATAGATAAGGAAGCCATAGATCGAAAGTGCGATCGGGCCGAGGAATCGGCCAGAAATACCTCTCCAGAGCTTGGGGATATGTGTATAGTCCCAAAGATCTGAAACTTCGACTTCTGGGACTGTGTAGCGCCCTTGAGGCCGGAATGCCAAGCTCATAATCTTGAAGGCGGAAAGTCGTCCCCAGAAAAAGGCTGCAATACCAACCAGCACAACCATCAGACGCTTGAAGAGTTCCCAGATAGGGAACAGCACCAGCTGGATTGTAAACGCAAAAATCAGACGTCGGCGAAAATCACATTGATCTTCTGGTCCGTATTTGGACCAAAGGTAGACCCAGTTCTTGAGCCACGTTGGCGGTTCGTCCGCAAAGATTTCCTCCGGAATTTCCACGTCCATACCGTACATCTCGATAAGACGCAGTTCGTATCCTGGGAAATATGCAGTCTGCGAAAGTGCAGAGTCGTTCATGTCTACATCAATGACAACTTGGTACGTACCTGGCCTACCGGCCTTCGCGACTAGTTTCTGAGCTTCAGTCCACCCTCGCTTTTCTGCAGTTCTAAACTTGAACAAGAATGCACGCACGTCGTGCGCACCAGCCTTGTAGAAGGTAAAGAATGAAAATCCTAGGCGAACATCTCGGTATAATTGCCGATGTTCGAAGGTGCCGCGTTCAGTCTCGTGCGTGGAAATCACCAAGAGGTGGTATTTCCAGCCACTGACTTCATCTGCGATAATTTCCCTCAACGTATTTTTGTTGAAGCACCAGGACATGTCCACCTGTGGGTGGTCAATTTCGGGATTGAAGAAGATCTCCATCCCATTGCCTGGCTTTTGCTTTGCGACAGCGTTCATGGCTATCTCCCTCAGTTAAAGTCATCTGCGAGTTGAAGGTTCAACTAAAAGTACTATGTAATTTTTAACAGAGAAAGTCAAGGTGCTGTATCTTTTTTACTATTGACTCGCAAGGGTATATCCGTATAATAGCTCCACTGTCGAAAGAGGCAGTTTTTAATTGATTTTTGACATTCGAGTTAGTACACACGCAACGCTCTCTTCGGAGAATGGTGTATTAATAATATTAGAGTACGTAATGATCACATACAAAAGAGAAGTTCTAAGAAAGTGGAATGAAGATGTATTTTCTTTCGTTCCGCCTATTCTTATTTAGAGTTTGATCCTAGCTCAGGG
>DFOU01000010.1:12128-12307 GCA_002376865.1 Patescibacteria group bacterium UBA3533
AGGCATGCAAGTCGAACGGGTTTAGACCCGTGGCAGACGAGGTAGTAACGCGTAGGTACGTACCCCATAGTCAGGGATATACTGTCGAAAGGCAGGGCAATACCTGATGGTCCCGCAAGGGTAAAGATTTATCGCTATGGGAGCGGCCTGCGTAATATCAGCTTGTTGGTAAGGTAATG
>DFOU01000007.1 GCA_002376865.1 Patescibacteria group bacterium UBA3533
CTTGCAGTTCCTTTGTTTCTTCAAGTTCAGTTACTTTATTTCGTACATCACGTGCAATAGACGTGATGTCTCCGCCACTTCGTTTATACACTGAAAATGAAATTGCGTTTTGAGGCTGGCTTCCCTCTACTGATACTCGAGAAATAGAACGTGTCTTTGCAAGACCAACGCGCACGTCTGCAATATCTCGTACATACACGGGCTCTCCTCCAACTGCAAGAATTGGAAGTCCTGCTACATCCTCCGGAGACTCAATATCTCCTTCAAACTTAATTGCATACTTTGCATTTCCAATTGAAATATCTCCCACAGGGACTGAAGTATTTGCTGAAGCTAATCCTCTTGTAACATCAGAGATGCCAATACCGTATGTTTTGAGAGATTCTTGAGAAACAATTACTTGCACCTCTTCATCTCGTACCCCTACAGTGTCTACATTAGAAACACCAGATACTCCTTCAAGCTCTTCTTCAATAAAGCTTGCTACTTTTGTAAGCTCTTCTACAGGCACAGACCCAAGAACTGCAACAGTTAGGATTGGTTGGTCTGCAAGGTTCACTTCAGACACGATTGGGTCAAACGCATCATCAGGTAACTCACCTCGTGCAGTATCCGCTGCATCTCGAAGCTTTCGCAGTGACGTATCAAGATCAGCGCTAGCCTCAAACTCAACAACAACACCAACAGAACCCTCACGAGTAGTTGAGGTAATTTGCTTTACGTCATCTAGAGATGATCGAAACTCCTGCTCAAGTTTATTAGTAATAAGTGTCTCAACATCCTCAGCCGATGCATTTGGAAGTCCAGAAGTTACAACTCCAATAGGAACAACAACCTCAGGTGAAGACTCTTTGGGAATTGAAACAACAGAAGTAAATCCAAAGAAAAGAAGCGCTACGATAAGAAGGTAGCTAAATGATCGCTTGCTTAGAAAGAAATTCCAGAAATGAAACATATTATTTTACGTCTACCTTATCTCCTACAAGGAATCCTCGAGCATCTACGACAACTTTGGTATCAAGATCAATTCCTTCAATCTCAACTTGATCTCCAAGGATTACGCCAAGCGTTACAGGAAGCGCAATAAGAGTTCCTTCTTGATCTACTGCAAGGACGTGAGGGTCGTTTCCAATAAATGAAATTGCTGTTAGGGGGACAGCTGGGGTTGCAACCTCTACCTCTTCATTTGTTCGCTCAACAAGAAGTCGTACAGACTGTCCATTTGTAATGGCATCTGAGTTATTGAGTGCAATTCGTACCTCAATACGCTTTGTAACAGGATCAAGTGCAGGAGCAACAGAAGTAATAACTCCAGTGATTCCATCACGTGAAGAAACTTCGAGTCCTGGGACTACAAATTCTTTGTCACGCTGTGTCACGTATGCACGAATCTCAAGCAAGTTGTTGTTTGCAACAGTGGCTGCAGGCTCAAACGCTCCAACAAACTGTCCAAGCTCAATATTCAGTGCATTAAGGGATCCGGCAAAAGGTGCGCGGATGATTTTCTTCTCAAGTGTTGCTCGTGCTGCAGCAAGAGATGCTTCAGCCTGTAGTACATCTTGTCGCTTCTCTCCAGCAGCGCTGTTTTCTAGGTTATTTTCTGCAACCTCATTTGCAGCTCGTTTCGCAGCAAGGTTTTCGATGCTTGAAGCAAGAGAGCTGATAGATGTAGTTACGCTTGTACGTGCTGTACTAATGCTTGTTTTGAATCCAGAGATATCAGATGCGCTGTAGTTATTATCCGGAATGGCCTTTGTTAGAGAATCAACAATAAGGTCTAGGTATGCTCGAACATCCTTTAGTTCATCAATGGCAATAGAAAGTTCTCCATCAAGATCACTCTCTGTTGTTAGGATTGCACCAGAGTTTTGCTGTCGAGAAAGGATAAGTTGGATATCAGTACGATCTCCCTCGATAGTATTTTCAAGTGCACTGTCACTTGTAAGAAGTATGTATTCTCCAGCGCTTGTTGTTGGGTTGGTAAATGTCTGGTCAGCTTCCTGGCGAATAGCGCTTTGCACCGTCGCATATGCTGAAAGAAGTGTTGTAAGAGAAGATTCCTTTGCAGTTGCAAGTCCTGCAGCAGCAGATTCAATTTGCTGGTCTTCAGAAGACTCTAGAACACGAGCAAGGTTTGCTTCAGCTTGAAGCACTTGTGCACGCTCTGAAGAGCTTTCAATTTCAGCAATAATTGCTCCTCGAGAAACAAATTGTCCAAGTGATCGGTATACACCGATAACTCGTCCGCTTGCCTCGGTTAGGATTGTTGCCTCAGTTGCAGATCGAACTGTCCCTACAAGTGGTAGGGGATCAAGTGTTGTTGCAATTTCTCGTGCTGACTTCAATTCAACAATAGGAGTTGCATTTACAAGCTCTTCTGGAGTCTTGCTTCCTCCAAAGAGGGTGCTTGTTCCAATACCAATAAGTATAAAAGCTCCTACAGCGAGGATAATGATCTTTGTTCGGCGCCGAGCGCTCTTAAATCGTGCGATTATTGATCGCACAAATGATGCAATTTTTCTTACGTACTTCATGTGTTTTGCCTAGAAATTAATGGCAGAATAATACAATAAATTAGTATTTTAGTAAAGAAAAAGGACGTCCCGTTAGGGACGTCCTTTTGCGAAGATTTATGTGTCTTCAGGCGCAGACGCTCTGCTAGTCATAACAACTACTTCCATGGATCCAAATAGGCCTTTTGGTTCTTCGTCTTTGAAAATGACGATTTCCCAGTTGGCTCGCATGCCAAGCGCGCGTGTTGGGTCATGAGTAATTTTTTCACTTTTGAACTCATCACGAATGAGAGTCCAGAAGAGTCCATTAACAATATCAATCTGTCTTCGCAACATTGACCTTGTGCAGACGCCAAGTTCTTCATGGTCTCGGTCATGAGTTTCCTGAGCTTCTTCACAGAGGTTATTGTGAAGCACACACACTGCTTGCACTGCAGGAGAAACCGTTCCAAGAACGGACTCTTCATCACTTTTCTCCCTGAGATTTTCAAGTGCAGGAAGCGTTTCCGTGTTGGAAAGTGCTTCTGCAATGCGTTCAGCGAAAGTTTTCTGTTCCATCTGAAAGATCCTTTATTCAGAATTGAATACCACAAGGAATTTCCCACAAATGTTAAGTGTTGTCAATAATTTAAGCTTTTACTGCACATGCTATACTCCTGCCATGTTAAAGAATTTTTTCACACGACAGCTGATGAAGCATCAGATGAAGGATGTTCCTGCTGAGCAGCAGGAGAAGATGATTGAAATGGTTCAAAAGAACCCAGATTTGTTTAAGAAAATTGGGGAAGAGATCAATCATCGGGTAAAGAAAGGAGGAGAAGACCAGATGAAGGCAAGTATTGAGGTAATGAAGAAGTACCAAAAAGAATTGCAAGAGTTGCAAGGATAGAGTACAACCTACATCTATGTCACTTAAGATGGGAATCGTTGGTCTACCAAACGTGGGGAAATCCACGCTCTTTTGTGCACTCACAAAACATGACGTGGCGGTAGAGAACTATCCTTTCTGTACCATTGATCCTTCTGTTGGGGTTGTTCCTGTTCCTGATTCTCGCATTGATAAACTTTCTCAATTTTCAAATTCAGAGAAAACAATTCCTGCAATTGTTGAGTTTGTAGATATTGCAGGTCTTGTAAAGGGAGCATCAGAGGGAGAGGGTCTTGGAAATAAGTTCCTTTCTAATATTCGAGAGGTAGATGCGATCTTGCATACCGTACGTTTCTTTGATGATTCTGATATTACACACGTATCAGGAGACATTGATCCTATTAAAGATATGGAGGTTATTAACCTTGAGCTTATGCTCTCTGACCTAGAGCAGGTAAATAATCGTTTGCAGAAGTTGGAGCGAGATGTGAAGCGAGGAGACAAAGATGCTGTTGCAGAAGAAGAGGTGATGCAAAAGATTCTTCATGCTCTTCGTGAGAGTACACCTGTTCGAGCTCTTGAGTTTACCGAGGAGGAGACTCCTTTTGTAAAACAAATGGCATTTCTTACATATAAGCCAATGCTTTATGCGCTTAATACAAAAACTGGAGGACACAACCTACAGGAGTTAAATGATGGGCGAGCAGAGAAGGCTTTTGACTATATAAAGGAGCAGGGAGGACAGTATGTAATTATGGATGCGCAGACAGAGCGTGATTTAAATGATGTTGCAGATGAAGATAAGGATTCATTCAGGCAAGAGTTAGGGGCTCAGGGAGATGGTCTCGTTGACCTTATTCGAAAGAGTTATGAGATCTTGGGGCTCATGACATTTTTCACAACAGGAGATACAGAGACTCGTGCATGGACTATTAAGCAGGGGAGTTCTGCACCTATCGCAGGAGCTGCAATTCACAATGATTTTAAAGATAAGTTTATTCGAGCTGAGGTTATTGGTACAGAAGAGCTTCTAGAGGCAGGAAGCTACGCAAAAGCGCGAGAATTAGGGAAAGTTCGTACTGAGGGAAAGGAATATATCGTACAAGATGGAGATGTGATGGTTTTCCTACATTCTTGACAAAGAGTGTAGGAGTGTTATAATAAAGTCTGTTGTGGTATTGCCTAGGGAGGGCAAAATGAACTTTCAATTTAAATCGCTGACCATAAAAGATTTCCTCATTGCTATTGCAGTGACAGCAGTCTTTGCCTTCGTTGTGTTCTCGCCCAAGGTCGCCCCGCATTCGTGGGCTGATGGAAACGCTTCTCAAGCGTATGTCTGTTTGGAAACGAACAGCACTGCCGCTCGAGAAGAAATGGCTGGGATCATCCAGGATTCGGATGCTCACCTTGTGAGCTGTGGCGACTGGCATGACTTCCGCATTGTTGTGCGGAAGCAGGAGTATCGTCACGAAGGAAATCGTACAGAAGTCGAAATTCATTTCAATGTTTATGATTTCCACGGAAACAACCTTACGTGGTTTCCGACAATGTCTTCTGGTCCGTACAACCGTGATGCCGATGCTGGTCGTCGGATTCACAACGTGACCACCCAGATCCAACATCTGGTTCGCCAGAACCGTGAAGGGTACCTGGAAGTGATCAACAGCCTTTAAGTCGCGCAAAAGCGCGCAAAACAGTCCACCAACTGCAGAACGCAGACGGTGGGCTTTTCATTTTGTATATAGCTTGTACTATGAAGGTATATGGAAAATCAACCACCAAAATTCGTACGTTGGGCAGTGCTTATAGGAATTGTAGTACTTCTAAACGTATTCTCATTTATTAGTGTCTCTTATGCATTCCCTGAACCTGAATTTAATGACTTCTGTGAGCGGGAGAATGTAGGAATTATTGAAACTGAATCTCAGTGTCTTGAAAATGAAGGAAAGTGGAATACATACCAAGGAACAGCTCCCAAAGAAGGTCCTCTTGGGTACTGTGATCTAAACCACGAGTGTAGTGCAATGTATGACGATGCTCGAGTGGATCACGCTCAAACTTCATTTCTTATACTTCTTGTAGTAGGTGCAGCAGCAATTATTCTTGGCATGTTCCTAAAAGGTTCAAGTATTGTGGCGGCAGGGCTCTCATATGGTGGAGTGGTGCTACTTATTACGTCTGGAATGCGATATCTTGGGGATCTTGATCAACTTACACAGATCCTCGCAGTAGGTGCGGCTCTCGTGCTCGTACTTATCATTGCGTATCGAAAGTTCAAAGACTAATGGAAAGTTACAACCATAAAGATATAGAAAAGAAATGGCAGGAAGCCTGGCAGGAAGCCGGGCTCTATGCTGTTGATACAGAAAGCGCAAAAGATAAAGCGTATCTTTTGGTTGAATTCCCATACCCATCAGGAGACCTTCATGTTGGGCATTGGTTTGCATTTGCGGTGCCAGACATCTACGCAAGGTACCTACGTATGAATGGAAAAGATGTTCTCTATCCAATTGGATTTGATGCATTTGGACTTCCTGCAGAGAATGCAGCTATTAAGCATGGAGAAGATCCAAAGGAATGGACCTTTCAAAATATTGAGCGAATGCATAAGCAATTACGTTCAATGGGAAATAGTTTTGATTGGGATCGAGAGGTTGTAACTGCAGATCCTAATTATTACAAATGGACACAGTGGATCTTTACGCAGCTCTTTTCAAAAGATCTTGCATATAAAAAGGAGGCAACAGTTAATTGGGATCCGGTAGATAAGACAGTGCTTGCAAATGAGCAGGTGTTGCCTGATGGAACAGGAGAAAGATCTGGCGCACTAGTTGAGCAGAAGCTTATGAATCAGTGGTTCTTTAAGATTACTGATTATGCTGATCGGTTGATTGATGATTTAGATGATCTTGATTGGCCTGAGGAAATCAAAGACGCGCAGCGCAATTGGATTGGAAGATCTCATGGTGCTGAGATTCCTTTTGTTCTCTTTCACAACGGGAAGAGTTGGAATACTAGTGTCTTTACAACACGAGCGGACACCCTTGTGGGAGTTACATTTATAACTATCGCACCAGAGCGAGCAAAAGAGCTTGTTGAAGATGGGTGGGATCTTGGAGAGGGTGTAAAAGAGTACGCTCTAAAGTCAGTAAGTAAGCCCGCTCGAGATCGTGAAGCAAATAAAGAAAAGACAGGGGTGAAGACTCCACTTGTGGCAATTCATCCTATTTCTAAAAAAGAAATTCCTGTGTATGTAGCAGATTATGTACTTGGAAACTATGGAACAGGAGTTGTTATGGGAGTACCAGCGCACGATGAGCGAGATCATGCATTTGCAACAAAGTATGATCTTCAAATTATCCCTGTGGTAGATACGAAGAAGGAAGAAGAGATTCCATATAGTGGAGAGGGAGTTTTGATGAACTCAGGAGAATTTGATAATGAAACAACGCATAATGCCCGAGAAAAGTTAGCGAAAGCTGCAGAGGGAGAGATGAAGACAACGTATCGCCTGCGAGACTGGTCTATTGGTCGTCAGCGATACTGGGGATGTCCCATTCCTATTGTGTACGATCCAGAAGGAAAACCTCATGCGATCCCGAAAGAGCATCTTCCATGGACACTTCCAACAGATGTAGACTTTACGCCCACAGGAGTAGCACCCCTTGCAAAGAGCAAAGAGCTTAAAGAGCGGACAGAAAAAATATTTGGAGAGGGTTGGACGCCAGAGATTGAGACACTCGATACCTTCATGGATTCTTCATGGTATTTCTATCGATATCTTGATCCAAAGAATGAGAATGCTCTAGCTGATAAAGATATTCTAAAGAAGTGGATGCCAATTGATCGGTACTCTGGAGGAAGTGAACATACAACACTCCACGTATTGTATTCACGATTCATTAACAAGGCGCTATTTGATATGGAAGTTGTTCCAGCCGAGGAGCCGTTTAGAGTTCGAATGAATCGAGGACTTATCCTAGGGCCTGATGGAAATAAAATGAGCAAGAGTAAAGGGAATGTAATTAACCCTGATGATTTAGTAGAGAAGTATGGAGCAGACACTATCAAGAGCTACCTAGCATTTATTGGTCCATACAATGAGACAGGATTTTATCCGTGGGACCCACAATCAATTGCAGGAATAAGGCGATTTTTGGATCGTGTGTACACACTATCTTCAAAGCTTGGAGGAGAGGTAACTGATGAAGTAAATCTTGAGCTTCAGAAAACAATTGAAAAGGTGAGTCGTGATTTGCCAGAGGCAAAGTTCCACACATCTCTAGCATCTCTCATGGGTCTTATTAATATTCTTGAAAAAGAGGAGTCTGTAGCTGATGAGGTGTACAAAACATTGCTATTGCTTCTTGCGCCGTTTGCCCCACATGTCTCTCAGGAGTTGTGGGAGAAGATAGGAGAAGCAGGGTTTATTGACCATGCAAAATGGCCAGAAGCTGATGCCAAGGTTTTGGAGGCTGCAACGGTAATGTTGGCGGTACAAATAGGCGGAAAGAGTAGGGGAGCTATAGAAGTAGCCCAAGACATAAGTGAAGATGATGCACTTGAGTTAGTGAAAAATAACGAGAAGTTAAGCGCTTATATTGGAGATTCAGAGATTAAAAAAGTAATATTTGTACCCGGTCGGATTATCAACATCCTGATTACTTGACAGAAAGTCAAGAATCCTGTACAAATAGGTTTATATGACAAGCAAGATACAACTTGCGCACGACCCTAAGAAGGTGGTTCGCCACCTTCTGTCTGCACTGCCTGAGCGATCAAAAGAAGTTTTGACGCTTCGTTTTGGACTTGGAAAGAGTACAAAGCAGGCAACGCTTGAGGCTATCGGGCAGGAATACGGTATTACACGTGAGCGTGTACGACAGATTGAGAATCACAGTCTCGATGCTATTCGAAAGTCAGATCAGATGAAGACTGATGAGGCTGTATTTACTGAACTGCAGGGAGTTATCAAGGATATGGGATGCATTGTTTCTGAGAATGATCTTCTTGATGCAGTCGGGTCAACTCCAAGTATTCAAAACCACGTACACCTTCTACTTGTACTTGGTGAATTTTTTGTACAGGCAAAGGAGACTCCAGAGTTTAAAGCACGATGGCATGTAGATGAGGGTGTTGCTTCATCTGTTGAGGGTGCACTTCAGAGTCTATATAAGACTATCCCTGGAGATGAAATTCTAAACGAGGCAGAACTTATTGATCGATTCCTTGAGAATCTTCAGGATCTAAATGAAGAGTATAAGAAGGAAGAGATGCTAAAGCGATGGCTTTCAATGTTTAAGAATCTAGATCGAAACCCTCTAGGAGAGTGGGGACGAGTTAGTTCTTCTGCTATTCGAGCTAAAGGAATCCGGGACTTTGCATATCTTGCAATGAAGCGTCACGGATCTCCAATGCACTTCAGCGAAGTAGCATCTGCAATTGCTGAGCTATTTGATCGACGTGCACATGTTGCAACATGTCACAATGAACTAATTAAGGACTCTCGATTTGTTCTTGTTGGGCGAGGACTTTACGCTCTTAAGGAGTGGGGATACAAGACAGGAGTTGTACGAGACGTACTACGAGAGCTTATTGATCGAGAAGGTCCACTTACTCGAGAAGAGATTATCGATCGAGTTAAGAAGGAGCGATACGTAAAAGATAATACTATTCTCGTAAACCTAAACGATCGAAAAGTGTTCAAGCGAAATACAGACGGGACATATTCACTAGTCTAATAAGTAGAAGGTAAAAAACGCCCACGTAAGTGCTATCATAAGCCCAACGTGGGTGTTTTTAGTACAGCAAAAGAACCAGTATTTACCTTTGTTGGGATACCGATTCCATTTTATGTGGCACCGGTTCTTGTTTTTGCATTTGTTTTTATTCTTTGGTCACTAGCACCAAATTCTACGTACCAGGGAGTATTGCTTGCAGGTCATCTCTGGGCACTGTGGGTACCGCCACTCCTTGGAGTTATTACCTGGGGTACATGGATGAAGTTTCGCCAGGCGTATTGGTGGAGTAAACAAGATACAAAGCTTTTTGAGCTTAAGATTCCTCGAGAAGTTCTAAAATCTCCACTTGCTATGGAGACAGTACTGGCTTCTATGCACCGAGCAGGAGGAGAAGGAACATTTTGGGATAGAAGTATTTTAGGAAAGTTTCGTCCAGCATACTCTCTTGAGCTTGTGTCATTTGAAGGACAGATTAGATTTTTTGTATGGGGAAGGAAGGGGATGCAAAATGCAATTGAGACAAGTTTCTATGGGCAGTTTCCAGAGGTTCAAATTGTAGAGGTGGATGATTACGCACTTCGTTTTCCAATTGATTTAGAAAAGTACGGTGTGTGGGGAATGCAGTATGCTCTTACCAAAGATGATGTATATCCAATTAAGACATATGTGGACTATGGTTTGGATAAAGATCCTAAAGAAGAGTTTAAGGTAGACCCTTTTGGAAACGTTCTTGAGTTTTTGGGTTCAGTTGGAAAAGGGCAGCAGGTATGGATTCAGATGGTTATCCAGGTAACAACAAAGAGCTGGAGGAAAGATGGGGCAGCAGAAATTAAAAAAATTAAAGAGGAGGCCAAGGAGGCTGAAGGAAGTGAAGGGCCAGTGATGCTCTCTGAAGATCAAAAGCGTGCGGTAGAGGCAGTAGACAGAAATACAAGCAAGCTTGCATACGATGTGGGTATGCGAGGTATTTATATTGCAGAGCAGGATAAGTTTAATGGAGCAATGATTCCAGGGCTTATTAATGCATATAGGCAATTTAGCTCAGAAAGCCTTAATGGATTTAAGCCAAAGGGAGGAATGACACAATTTGATGACTATCCGTGGGAGAGTCAGAGAATGAAGGATGAGGTAAAGGCGCACCTCCTTACAAAGTATAAGCGTCGAGGATTCTTTAGGGCTCCGGATGTAGATCATACATTTGTCCTTTCTGTTGAAGAGCTTGCAACTATCTATCGTATTCCTTCTCGAACGATTGAAGTTCCTACGCTTCCACGAATCCAGTCATCAACAGGAGAGCCTCCTGCAAACTTGCCAACATGATTCAGAAAATAATTTCATTCTTGCTGCGTATTAGACGTGTCTATATAGGGGCAGGTCTTTTGACAGTTGCTATCCTTGTGCTCATTTGGGGAGCAGTATTTGATGCGCCAAAGAATTTTCCAATAGGAGAAACAATCAATATTCCCTTAGGGGTAACAACAGAGCAGATTGCTGATATTTTGCATGATGCAAATGTTATTGAGTCAAAAAAACTGTATATAGGAATTACACGAGGGTTCTTTAATTCAAATAAATTAAAAGCAGGAGATTATTTCTTTTCAAATCAAGTGGGTCCACTTATTGTTGCGTATCGCATTGCTTCAGGAGTCCATGGCGTAGAGCCAGTAACCATTACTTTTGCAGAGGGACTCACCATTCGTGAGATGGCAGAGGATATTGAGGCAAAGTTCCCACACATAAGTGCAGAGGAGTTTAAAAAGAGGGCGGATAGTTTAGAGGGATACCTTTTCCCAGACACATATAATTTTGTACCTAATGTCTCAGCGCAGACAATTGTAAATACAATGCATGGAGAGTTTCAAAGGCAAATAAAAGATATTGAGTTTGATAAGCCGCTTTCAGATATTGTAATTATGGCTTCCATCTTGGAGCGAGAGGCTCGTCAGCTTGAGACAAAACAAAAGGTTGCAGGAATTTTGTGGGATCGGATTGATATTGGAATGGCACTCCAGGTAGATGCAGTATTTGGATATATTTTTGAGAGAGAAACATTTCATCCAAGCTTAGAAGATCTTGAAATTGATTCTCCGTACAATACGTACAAGTACAGAGGACTTCCTCCAGGACCTATCAGCAACCCTGGAATTGACTCTCTCTATGCTGCAGCAAATCCAATTGAGACAGGGTATCTTTTCTATCTAACAGGAAATGATGGGCTTATGCACTATGCACAGACATTTGATGGGCACAGAAGAAATCGCGCACTCTATTTAGACTAAAGAAAAAGGCTGCACATTCATAGATGAAGGTACAGCCTCAGATATTCTTCTAACTCACGTTGATCCAGGAAACCGTCTTCTCCTCCAGCTTCAAAATCGACCACATCTTCTTCATACTCTTTCCATATATGAGGAAGAGATAATCCAAATTCTCGACCTCCTTTAATTAGAAATAAAAGCCAAAGGACTTCGCGCCCTTCTCGGGTTTTCGATATTTTCACCGTACATTGCTGTTTTTCAGCAATCGGAGCTTTTATTTGGGCTATTTTCTCTCCTGTAGCTTTAAAAGCATTTAAGGAAAGTTCGTCCCAAACATCAACGGAGAGTTTTCTTGGCAAAGAACGCACCATAGCAACCTCCACTACTTGGTATCTTAAGCATAGCAAAAATGTACAAAGTAAGCGACAAATGCTATTTTCTCGCTATGAAAGTGTTTGTTGGGATGAGTGGAGGAGTAGATTCCTCAGTAACAGCAGCTCAGCTGCATAAAGAAGGCCATGATGTGGCTGGTATTTTCCTTAAGGGGTGGTATCCAGAAAATGTGCCATGTACATGGAAGGAAGATAGGCAAGATGCTATGCGGGTTGCAGCACACATTGGTATTCCATTTACAACACTCGACCTTACTAAAAACTACAAAGAATCAGTTATTGATTATTTGATTAGCGAATACAAAGCAGGAAGAACTCCAAATCCTGACACGCTTTGCAATAGAGATATTAAGTTTGGAGCATTTTTAGACTGGGCAAAGGAAAAGGGCGTAGATAAAATTGCTACGGGACACTATGCGCAGGTAAAAGAAGAGAAGGGGATTTATAGATTGCTTCGGGGTGTTGATGGGAAAAAGGATCAAAGTTATTTCCTTTACACACTTACACAAAATGAACTCTCTCATATTCTCTTTCCTCTAGGAGATATAAAAGAAAAGTCAGAGACAAGAAAGCAAGCACGAGCATATGATCTTCCTGTTGCAGAAAAGAGAGACTCGCAAGGGCTTTGCTTCATTGGTCATGTTGATATGGAGGAGTTTCTAAGTACGCATATAAAAACAACTCCAGGAGATGTTCTAAATGAAAAGGGTGAGATTATTGGGGCCCACAATGGAGCGGTTATCTATACATTGGGACAGCGTCATGGATTTGAGACGAGAGAAAATTCAGAAGAAGCTCTGTATGTTCTCTCAAAGGATATTCATAAAAATACCATTACTGTTGGTCCACAAAAGAGTAAAGCAAAAAATACTCCCAAAACACTTCGTATCGAAAATATGTCATGGACACATGTATTTCCAACAGGGAATAATTTAACTGCACAATATAGGTATCATGGCCCTGAGGTTGCTGTGGAGAGCATTACTCCTGAAGGAGTTGTAACCTTTAAAGAAAATCTTCCCGAAGTTCCAGCTGAAGGGCAGGCATTAGTTTTGTATCGTGGAGAAGAATGTTTGGGCGGGGGAACTATCGTATACTAGTAGATATGTACACACGAGCGGTATTAGGAATTGTTGTAATTGCGGGAATTGTCCTTGGGATATTTTTCTTTTGGCCAGGAGAGAAGAGTTCATCTGATGATGTTGTTGTAGATGATAATCTTCCTGCTGTAGAAGAAGAGAGCTATGAAATAGAGCATGATTTTGATGATGGAACACACACTATTTCAGGGGCGGTAATGCTCCCAACTCCATGTCATGAGTTGAATGAAAATATTCGCATTGCGGAGAGTTTCCCAGAGCAAGTATTTATCGACCTAACAACAGTAGATACAGGAGGCATTTGTATACAGGTAATTGATGAGCGAGCCTTTTCTATTGATGTGGAAGTTGATGTTGCTGCAAGCTTTGCCCTTACGTTTGATGGGGTAGATATTCCTGTACCAAGTCTCGTTGTGGAGTAACACACAATGCTCGACTTTTACGTAACAAAAGCTGATGGAACAAGCGAAGTCTTTCGTGAGGAAAAACTTATTAACTCTCTTGTAAATGCTGGAGCAGAGAAAAAGCTTGCGGAGCAGATTGTAAGTGAGGTTGTAGAAGGTGCCGTATCTGGTGTCACAACCTCAGAGATTTATAAAACTGCTTTTAGAGAGCTTCGAAGAGAAAGCCGGCCAACTGCTGCAAGGTACTCACTTCGTCGTGCGCTTTTTGATCTAGGACCTACAGGGTTTCCATTTGAGGATTTTATAGGGGCACTTTATAAAAAGATGGGATACAAGACAAAACTTCGTCAGGTAGTGCCTGGAAAGTGTATTAATCATGAGCTTGATGTGGTTGCAAGCAATGATGAGGAATGTATTGCTGTTGAGGTTAAGTTCCATAACAGCATTGGATTTAAAACAAATGTGCGAACAGCGCTTTACGTACACGCTCGAATGAATGACATTTTTGAAAAACGAGCAGAGGATCCATCTAGTTGTCCGGTAAATAAAGGATTGCTTATTACAAATACTAAATTTACAAAAAATGCTGTTGAGTATGCTGAGTGTGTGGGACTCGATATTATTGGATGGAGTTACCCTGAAAAGAATTCACTTCTTGATCTGATCATGAGGTATGAAGTGTTTCCCATTACAACTCTCACAACACTATCTCGATCTCAGAAGCAATCTCTTATTCAAAAAGGAATTATTCTTTGTGAAGATTTAGAAAAGAATAAGGAGGCAGTGCTTTCTTTGGGGCTTTCAAAGGACCACATAAAGGAAGTTTTGCAGGAAGCTGTGCACTTAGGTAAAATGCCATATAAAGAGCAAAAATAATCTATGGCATATAAGATACGAAATAAGAATTGGAACTACACACCAGGACAGAAAAAGACCCACAGAATAAGTCGAACAAAGATAGATTATTTTGGAGAGTGTCCTCGTTGTTTTTATATTGACCAGCGTCATGGAATAGCACGTCCTGGAATGCCAAGCTTTACCCTTAACTTGGCAGTGGATGCACTCCTAAAGAAAGAGTTCGATACGTATAGAGAGAAGGAAGAGCCACATCCTTTAATGAAGGAGTTTGATATTGATGCAGTGCCATACCAGCACAAAGATCTAGAAACATGGCGAGAGAACTTTACCGGAGTTACTCATTTCCACGAGGCAACAGGTTTTGAAATCTTTGGAGCCGTTGATGATATTTGGATAAATAAAGATGGAGAGCTTATGGTTGTAGACTACAAAGCAACTTCAAAGGAAGAGAAGCCAACACTTGAGGGTAGGTGGGGAGAGCAGTACCAG
The DNA here is from genome assembly GCA_002376865.1 of Patescibacteria group bacterium UBA3533. Lineage (GTDB taxonomy): Bacteria > Patescibacteriota > Minisyncoccia > Phycocordibacterales > Phycocordibacteraceae > Minusculum. The sequence goes on from DFOU01000007.1 coordinate 14,624, forward strand.
CGGCAGATGGATGTGTACCAGTGGCTGCTTCGGCAAAATGGATTCAAAGTTTCAAATACTGGATACTTTGTCTATGCAAATGGAAGAAAGGGAGAGGATGAGTTTGATGCAGAGCTTAAGTTCGATATGGATGTTATTGCATATGAGGGAAATACTGATTGGATTGAAGAGCGGCTTCTTGCCATTAAAGAGACATTAGATAGTGATGAGGTTCCAGAGTCAGGAGAGCTTTGTGAGCATTGTCCGTACAGAAGTGCTGCAGGACAACTTCTTTTACAAAAACATAAAGATGGAAAGGTCAAAAAGTAATTTTACAGAGAGAGTCCGGGATGTCGTACGAAAGATCCCAAAAGGAAAAACTCTTTCCTATGGGCAAGTAGCAGCTGTAGCAGGAGCGCCGGGGGCTGCTCGTGCTGTTGGCTCTATTATGAAAAATAACTACGATAAGACTATTCCTTGTCACAGAGTCATAAAAGCTGATGGTTCTGTGGGGGAATACAATCGTGGAGGAAGTGAAATGAAGAAAAAATTGCTTGAAAAAGAACTACGTAGTTAATTACGTAATTAACTACGTAGTTGACTATTTGGATCTCAAAAGATACCTTCAAGAAAGATTAGGTTAGAGGAGGAAGTAATGACTTCTATCTTTGAAAAGATTGATGGTTGGATAATTGATTCAATTTTTCAACCAGTAGTTGACTGGGGAAGAAATGTATTTGGCTTAAAAAAGTTTAGCTTTGTTGCTGCAACTGTGTTTGTCGCATATGCCAGCTTCATTGCACATATTCTGGTTACGATCTCTGAAGGATTTGTGCCGTTTATAGAAATAGTGGTGCTTTTGTATCTTGTCTGGTTTGTTCCAACAACACTTGGTTCAGCAAAGGCGGGAGACAAAGAGGGTTTCGCCCCTCGTGAAAGATTTCATCCCGTATATAGATTGGTCAGGCTTGCTTTTTTGGCTCTTTTGACAATGGATATTCTGAGCCCTTTGGTGTCATCTGAGTCAGGTGGTAGCATTTGGATTTCTATATATGGTTTCTTTCTCTGGGTGCACTTGAACTTCTTAGGCTGTAAGAATAATCCACCAACTTTCAGAAAGCCTCTATTAAACCCAACTTAAGCTCTCTTCAGAGAGCTTTTCTCTTTTGATATACTCCACATATGACTCTCGAAGAAAAAGATACAAAATTGAAAGAAATTCGAGATGAACTTCTAGAAAATACAAAAGCGCCTCTATATGGATATCGTACAGAGAATGATTACCTTCCTGTAACTGGTGAAGGAGATCACGATACACACATTATGATCATAGGGGAGGCCCCTGGAAAAAACGAAGCTCTGTCTGGACGTCCATTTTGTGGAAGAGCAGGAAGCATATTAGATGAACTTTTGGAGAGTATTTCTCTAGAGCGTGAGGGCGTATATATAACAAATATTGTAAAAGATAGACCTCAAGAAAATAGGGATCCAACGCCGGAAGAGATTGCGTGGTATGCTCCATACTTAGATCGGCAGATAGAGATCATAAAACCAAAGGTGATAGTGACATTAGGGAGGTTTTCTATGGAGTATCTCTTTAATCGGTATGGTGTAGAGACAGAGGAGAAAGGAATTTCAAATCTACATGGTTCTGTACATGATGCAGATACAGGAGAATATAAGTTTAAAATTGTGGCGCTCTATCATCCTGCAGCATCTATCTATAACCAAAAATTGAAAGAGACACTCAAAGAAGATTTCAAGGTACTAAAACAATTTATATGAAATACACTCCACGTTTAGAAAATGCGATTCGCATTGCAAGTCAATATCATCATGGGCAATTTCGAAAGGGGCATGATGAGCTTCCGTATATCTCACACCCATTCTCAGTTGCTTCTTTAGTGTCTAACTACACAGAAGATGAAGACATCGTTATTGCAGCACTTTTACACGATACGGTAGAGGATACTGAGATGACGCATGAAGAATTAATAAAGTTCTTCGGAGAGCGTGTGAGTGATTTGGTAGACAATGTAAGTGAGCCCAAAGGCAATGTACCTTGGAAGGAGCGAAAAGATATCTATCTTAAGAAGCTGGAAGATGGTCCTGTAGATGCTGTACTTATTGCAGCAGCAGATAAGATTCACAATATGCAGTCCAAGTATCGTATTCATAATGATCAGGGATTTATGTTTGTGAAAAGCTTAGGTCTCCTTGATAAAAAATACATCTGGTATCACAGTGCGGTATACGATATTGTGAAGGAGAAATTAGGGGAGAGTAAAATTGTAGAGTTATATAAGAAAACACTAGGTAAGGAACTATCGCTATATGAAGACTAATTTTACAGAAAATACCATTGAGAAGTTTCTTTTTATTTTAAATAAAACATATGCAGAGATTCATAATGCGTATGAGGATCTTTTTTGGGTCTCATATATGGGAGATCATTCTGTAAATAAAAAAATGCAAAAAGCATTAGCTCAAAGGGATGAGTTTCGTTCAAATGGTGAACATGTAGAAAAAATTAAAGAATTTTTACCTTTTGCAACAAAAGAGCAAAAAGAGCGTCTAAATCTTTGGAGTTTATTTTTTAGTAAATACCAAACTCCAAAAGAGGTGCTTCCTTTGAAAAAGAAAATTGATGTACTAGAAGCAAAGATTCACAAAAAATTAACAACAAGAAAAGAAGGATATTTTGATCCAAAGACAAATAAATTTATTGAAGCCTCTATTTCAAAACTGGGTCATTTGATGGCAACAAGTCCAGATGAACCTCTTCGAAAGGCATGTTTTGAGGCAAAGGAAAAGCTTGCCGAAACTTGCCTCGATGATTATGTGAAATTAGTTGGGTTACGGAATGAGTATGCAAAGAAGCTTGGTTTTTCAGATTTCTATGCGTATAAACTTCAGACAGAAGAGGGAATGGAAAAGAAAGGTCTCTTTGAAATTTTTGATGAGATTTATGAGAAGACAAGGTTTGCATTTGAGAATGTAAAAAAGATGGCAAAGGATATGCCAGGTCTATTAAAGCCCTGGAATACCGCTTACATGCTCTCAGGTGATTTTACAAAAGAAGAAGATCCGTATTATCGGTTTGAAGATGCTTTGATGCGGTGGGGTAAATCATTTGCAGCACTTGGAATTGACTATCAAGGAGGGTCTTTGGTATTTGATCTATTAGATAGAAAAGGGAAATATAGTAATGGGTTTTGTCATTGGCCAGATCTTGTTTGGTATAAGAAAGGTAAAAAACAGAAAGGACGTGCTCAGTTAACTTGTAACGTTGTTCCTGGAACAATTGGTGCGGGAGATGAAGGGACACACACCCTTTTCCATGAGTGCGGGCATGCTGCGCACTTGCTCAATAGTGAGGTTACAGAATCGGGTCTTAATCATGAATATGCTCCTCAGTCCACCGCATGGGCAGAAACGCAGAGTATGTTTCTGGATACCATGTTTGGTTCTATTGAGTGGCGCATGCGTTATGCAAAAGATGAAAATGGAAAGAGCTACCCATTCTCTTTGTTTGAGAAGATGCTAGAAAAACTCTATCCTCTTCGGCCACTTGGTATGATGGGCATTTCTTCTGTTATGGAGTTTGAAAAAAGAATAGTTGAAACAAAAGATCTAACAGTAGAAAAAGTAAAGAAAATTGCAAAAAGTGTTTCAAAAAAATACTCTGCAAAAGATTCTGGAACACTGGGCTTGTTAAACGTGCCACACATCTACTCTTGGGAATCTGCTTGTGCATATCATGGGTATGGTTTAGCTGAGCTTGCACTTATGCAATGGAGAGAGTATTTCTACAAAAAGTATGGATATATCGTGGACAATCCAAGAGTTGGAGAGGAAATGACTGCGGTATGGAGGTTGGGTGCAATAAAGACATTTCCAGAGTTTGTAAAAATAGCAACAGGAAAGAAACTTTCTGCAAAAGCATTTATAAAAAATGCAGTTGCAAGTAAGGCGTCTATAACTAAAAAAGCAAAAGAAAAAATAGATAGACTCAAGAAAGTTCCTAAACATAAAGGCCTGGTGAGATTAAATGCAAAAATCAAAGTTGTGCATGGTAAGGAGGTTATTGCGACAAACAAAACTTCTTTTGAAGCAATGGCAAAACGCTATGCAGCTTGGTTGAAAAAGCTGTAAAGTAACGTACTCTATGGATATGTTAGAAAATCTAATTTTCTGGGGAATGACACTTACTGTTACTGGGAAAGCGGTGGTGATTCTTGCTGCTCTTGCTTTGCATGGAAAGATTAGTAAGGATCACAAAATTAGTGATGCTGTTGTAACTGAGTACCATAAGGAGCGAAACTTCGTTCTTCTAGGACTTGCTCTTATTGTTATTGGATATGTTCTTGAGGTTGTTGGTCTTGAGTTATTGCCATTTTAAGTATGAAAGTAAGTGAAGTACGAGAAAAATATCTAGAGTTTTTCAAAAGAAACGGTCATGCAGAGATCGCTTCTGCTCCTATTGTTCCTGAGAATGATCCAACCACTCTGTTTACAAGCTCAGGAATGCAGCCGCTCGTGCCATATCTATTGGGAGAAGAGCACCCTGCAGGAGCAAGACTTGTAGATTCTCAGAAGTGTTTTAGAGCAGACGATATTGAAGAGGTTGGAGATAATAGACATACAACATTTTTTGAGATGCTTGGAAACTGGTCTTTGGGAGACTATTTTAAGAAAGAGCAACTTCCATGGTTTTTCTCATTCTTGGTAGATGAGCTTGGGCTCGATCCAAATAGAATTTACGTAACGGTATACGAAGGAGGGGAAGGAATTGAAAAAGATAATGAATCTGTAGAGATCTGGAAGGAACTATTTGCATCAAAAGGGATTGAGGCAAAAGAAGTGCACATTGGATCTGAAGAAGATGGATACACAAAAGGAATGCAGGGAGGGCGAATCTTTTTCTATGATGCGAAGAAGAACTGGTGGAGTAGGTCTGGTACGCCAGATAAGATGCCAGCTGGAGAGCCTGGAGGGCCAGACTCAGAAGTCTTCTATGATTTTGGAGAAGAGTTTGCAGATCCTGCATATGCAGATAAGGAATTGCATCCAAATAGTGACTCAGGACAATTCATTGAGATTGGAAACTCAGTGTTTATGGAGTTCTTAAAGAAAGAAGATGGAAGTTTTGATACGCTGCCACGAAGGAATGTAGACTTTGGAGGAGGACTTGAGCGTATAACTGCAGCAACACTGGGGAATCCTGATGTATTTCTTGTTGATGTATTTACACCAACACGAGAAAAGATTGAAGAGCTTTCAGGGAAAGCATATGTTGGAAATGAGAATTCATTCCGTGTGATCTTGGACCACTTACGAGGAGCAACATTTATGATTGGTGATGGTGTTATGCCAAGTAATACTGAGGCTGGGTATATTCTTCGACGTCTTATTCGTAGGTCTGTACGTCATGCTGATCTACTTGGAATCCCTGAAGGGAAGCTAAGTGAACTTACTCGTCCATTTATTTCTGTCTACAAAGATCACTACACAAACCTAGCAGAGAAGGAAGAAGAGATTGTAAAAGCAATTGCAGATGAAGAAGAGAAGTTTAGAAAGACACTCAAGTCTGGAATGAAGCAATTTGAAAAGATTGAAGGAGATATTTCAGGAGAAGATGCATTTGTGCTCTTTACGTCGTATGGATTCCCATTGGAGCTAACGCTAGAGCTTGCACAGGAGAAAGGTGTGAAGGTGGATGTGGATGCATATAAGAGTGCATTTGAAGAGCATCAAGCTAAGTCTCGAGCAGGAGCAGAACAAAAGTTTAAGGGAGGGTTAGCAGATGATAGCGAGATGAGTGTGAAGTATCACACTGCTACACACTTGCTACACCGTGCTCTTAAGGATGTGCTTGGAGAAGACGTAATGCAAAAGGGAAGTA
>DFOU01000005.1:0-1510 GCA_002376865.1 Patescibacteria group bacterium UBA3533
TCATTTAGACAGCAGTATACCAAAGTAGGTGCTATGGTGTGTAGATGTATGTTGCGGGAGTAGATGAGGTTGGAAGAGGGCCACTTGCTGGTCCTGTTTCTATTGGAATTGTGTGGATCAAAAAAGATCTTGATCTTAAGGAGAAATACCCAACACTTAATGATTCAAAAAAGCTTTCTGAAAAGAAACGGGAAGAGATCTATGAGTTGGCAAAAAAAGACAACAACATTTCATATATTGTTGTGAGTAATGCAGCAAAAATTATAGATGAGAAGGGAATTGAGTTTGCAATTAGAGATGCAATTGCTAGAGGGTGTAAAAAACTTCCCGAAGGTACCTTTATATACTTAGATGGAAGGCTTAAGGCTCCAGATAATTTTAAACAAGAGACAGTTGTGGGAGGAGATGCAAAAATTCCAGCAATTTCCTTAGCCTCTATCATGGCGAAGGTAGAGCGGGATAGATATATGAAGAAAATATCAGAGGACTATCCTCAATACGGTCTCCATAAGCATAAGGGGTATGGAACAAAAGTTCACATGGAGGCGATTGTGGAATATGGCTTTTGTGAATTTCATAGGGAGAGTTTTTGTGGTAGGTTGATTTCAGGTAATTAAGGAGTCACCAAATGGTATGTCTCAGCATTTTCCAGATTGTTGTGGGAAGCATTGCTCTTATCGCCGTTGTTTTGATTGGCTGGGGTATTTCAGGAGCTGTGGTTCCTAATGAAGATGATATGGATGCTCCGTAAATGGAACTCTTTTGGATTGGTTTTTTTCTTATGATTGCTGGCGTTGTTGTGTTAGGTATTTTGCCTGAGCTCATCAAAATAAAGCCGGCAAATCGAGTGTTCTTTTATATAGGAGGCTTCATAATTGGACTTATGGGAGCCCTTCTTGCGGCCTATGCTGCACTTGATGAATGGCCCGCTGCTTTGTAGCGGGCTTTCACTTGCCTTTTTATGTATATATGAGTATAGTGCTAGCCACATATGAGTTCACGAATGAAAATCACGCGAGGAAAGACGGGAAGCCGTCGAAGTCACCACGGCCTTACAGCGCCGCGTCTTTCGCATGACAAAGAGACTGACTCAACTCACAAGCGACACCATGTAGACCTTGAGACAGGAATGTACCGAGGGAAGCAGGTTTTTGAACCTAAGGTGAAAACTCCAAAGGTGGAAGAGGTTGTAGAGGAAGCGGTAGAGAAAATTGAGGAGGTAGCAGAGGAAGTAAAAGAGGAGGTAAAGGAAATCGGAGAGGAGATTAAAGAAGATATTGAAGAGGTAGTCGAAGCAGTTACAGAGGAGAAGGAAGAAAAGAAAGAGGAAGAGAAATAAACAGAAAACAAAAAGTCTCGCTTGTGCGGGACTTTTTGTATGCTACTTTTAACTCACGTTCTTTTATATGGCGAACCGACACCTTGCGCGATCAATTGTTCTTCAAACCCTCTTTGAGTGGGATTCTGTTGAAGGAGAAAAAGGAAATGCAAAAGAAATTTATGATCGAAA
>DFOU01000005.1:1892-33701 GCA_002376865.1 Patescibacteria group bacterium UBA3533
GGAGTGCTCGCCAAACAAAAAGATATTGACCTCATTATAGTAAAAGCAGCACCTGATTGGCCGCTTGAGAAGATTTCAACCGTAGATCGGAATATTTTACGTATTGGACTATTTGAACTTCTCTTTGGAGATAGGGACCAAGTACCTGCAAAGGTGGCCATCAATGAAGCTATCGAGCTTGCAAAGACATTTGGAGGAGATAGTAGTGGACGATTTATAAATGGAGTACTTGGTGCTGTATATAAAGAAATTGGAGAGCCAGGGAAAAATGACACAGGAAAAGGGAAGAGTGTAAAAGAGTTGCCAATTGAGAAGTATGGAGGAGCTGTTGTATATGCTGAGCATGAAGGGCAGACATACCTTGCTCTTGTACATGATATTTTTGGACACTGGACATTGTCTAAGGGACACATTCAGGATGATCCAAGCACGGAAGAGGGTGTAAAGAGAGTAATAAAGGAGGAATTGGATCTTGATGTGGTGGTAGAAGAGCAGGTTGGAGAGAATGAATATGTAGCAAGTCATCCTGAAAAAGGGAAGACAAAGAAGGTTGGAAAATATCATTTAGCAAAAGCTGATTTTGCCCCGCTAACGCTAAAGAAGTCAGGAGGATTGGATGATGCAAAGTGGTTTAAATTGCAGGATATCCTTGAGCTCAATTTCTATCGTGATATGCTCCCTGTGGTAACTACTGCCGTGCAGAAGCTTGCCGCTAAGAAAGATTCATGAGCACAGTCAAAGATTTTCAAAATAAATTAGGAGTCACATTCTCTGATATTTCGCTATTAGAAACGGCGCTAACGCACCGGTCATTTTTGAATGAGAATAAATCAGACGGGCTTCAGCACAATGAACGTCTCGAATTTTTGGGAGACGCGGTACTTGAACTTGCCACAACAGACAGACTTTTTAAGAATTATCCAAAAGCTCCAGAGGGAGAGCTAACTGCCTATAGAGCAGCACTTGTGAATACACTTTCACTCGCCGCTATTTCAGAGGAGCTTGAACTTAATAAATATATTCGACTCTCAAAGGGAGAGGCAAAGGACACAGGGCGCGCTCGGCAGTTTATTCTTGCAAATGCAGTAGAGGCAATTATTGGAGCTCTATACTTAGATCAGGGGTATGAAGCAGCTGAGAAGTTTATCGCTACATATTTTTACCCAAAACTCGATGAGGTTATTGAAAAGAGGCTCTGGCAGGATGCCAAGAGTGCTTTTCAGGAGAAGTCACAGGAGAGGGTTGGAATTACACCTCAGTACAATGTAATTAGTGAGGAGGGGCCAGACCATGATAAGACATTTACCGTTGCAGTAGTACTTGGAGATGATGAGGTAGCACAAGGAACAGGGCTTTCAAAACAAGAGGCAGAGCAGACTGCAGCACGTGCTGGACTTGATTCGAAGGGTTGGTAAAAATGATATAGTAAAAATAATGAAAAAAGGTTTTACTCTCATCGAACTTCTTGTCGTTGTAGCAATTATCGGAATGCTTTCTTCTATTGTGCTTTCGTCTTTAAATCAGGCGCGAGGAAATGCACGTGACGCGCGGCGCCTAGAAGACTTGCGACAATTACAGACTGCTTTTGAGCTTTACTACAACGTAAACGGTTTTTACCCAAGAGAATCTGCAGGTGCAAATGGGTTGATTGGGGAAGGTGCAGGGTTAGATGCGATGCTTGCTCCATATATGTCTGAGATACCAGTAGATCCGCTTGGTCCTGGAAATAGTACCTATAATTATTATTATGATGGACGGCAAATTTGTGACAGTACAGTCATTGCAGTTATTTTTGCTAGGAATATGGAGAATCAAGCTGGAAATGGTCCAAGTATTTGCAGCTCTTGGGGTGGAGAAGGGGGCGCAGGAGGTGCAAATGCACATCATATTTACATAGGGCCAAGTTCTGGGTAAGTAATGTTAGAATATTCCAATGCAGCTAAAGGCGCTGGAGCTAACAGGATTTAAGTCGTTTGGTAAGAAAACGACTCTTTCTTTTACTAAGCCAATTACATCTATTGTAGGACCCAATGGGTCAGGGAAAAGTAATGTAGCAGAGGCATTTCGCTTTGCATTAGGTGAGCAGTCTATTAAGTCTCTTCGAGGGAAAAGGGGAGAAGACCTTATCTTCTCGGGAAGTGCGCAAACTCCTCGAAGCAATAAGGCAAGTGTAAAAGTAACGTTTGATAATTCAAATAAACTTTTTAATGTAGATTTTCCAGAGGTAACAATTGAAAGGACGGTATTTCGTGACGGGGTAAATGAATACTCAATAAATGGATCAAAGGTTCGTCTAAAAGATGTGCACGAACTTTTGGCGCATGCCAACATTGGTCAAACAGGACATCACATAATCTCTCAAGGAGAGGCAGATCGAATTCTGTCTTCAAATGCGAAAGAGCGAAGGAGTATGATCGAAGAGGCTCTTGGGCTTCGTGTATATAAATATAAAAAAGAAGAAGCACAGAAGAAGCTAGCAAAGACAGAAGAGAATATAGGGAATGTAGAGTCTCTACGAAAAGAAATTGCACCGCACTTACGTTTCCTTAAGAAGCAGGTAGACAAGGTAGAGCGAGCAAAAGAACTCAAGGATGAGCTTGTTGGAGAGTATCAAGAGTATTTTGCACTTGAGGAAGCATGGCTCAAAGAAGAGGAGGGAAAGAATAAAGATGCTCTCAATGAGCCAGAGAAGCGTCTTGAAGAGATAGAGAAAGAAATCCAAGATCTTCCAGAAGATACTCCAGTAGATACTTCAGATTTCGATACAAAGATTCAAGAAAATGAATCTAAGCTTCGAGACCTTGAGGATGAGAGCCAGAATGCATTTCAGAAGCTATCTCGAATAGAAGGAGCTCTTGAGCTTACAAAAAAGAACCAAAGTACCGAAGAGAAAGTCTCAATTCATGCTGATACATTCTCTGAGTTTCGAAACAATGTACTTAAGGCAGGTGAAGAGGGAGAAAGAGCAGATTCATTTGGGGACATGAGAAAAGCGTTTGATGGTCTTTTGAATATTGTGCGCCCATTTGTAGATGCATATAAAACAGCAGAAGTAGAGACTGAGGATACAACAGAGCTTGAAGAAGAGTATGCACAGCTTAAAGAAGAGTATGAGAAGGCACGGTCTTCAGTACAGGAGATAAGGACAAGTATTTCAGAACTTCGTACAAAGAGAGAGGAGGTGCGAAATAAAACACAGGAGGGGCAGATAAAGCGTCTCGCACTTACTGCAGAGCAGGCAAAACTCATTGCGCTCACCACATCACACAAAGAGCGTGCAGAGCGTCTTCGGGTTGAGCGTGAAGAGTTTGAACGCGAGCATAGAGAGGCTCTTGCATTAATTGGAGAAGAGGCTGTTCGGTATGAAAAGACCAAAGCAAAAGATGAGGCACGAAGTGTACAGGAAGAGCGGAAGAGAAATATTCAGCGAATGAAGATTCGAGTCGAAGAGCTTGGCGGTGGTGGAGAGGAGGTTATGAAGGAGTTCTCTGAAGTGCAGCAAAGAGAAGAGTTTCTTGGAAAGGAGGTAGAAGATTTGCAAACTTCGGCAGAAGCTCTTAAGGAACTTATCGTAGAGCTTGAGAAAGAACTCACCTCTACCTTTAATGAAGGTCTTGTGGCGATCAATACTGCTTTCAATGAATTTTTCGTAACAATGTTTGGCGGAGGATCTGCACGTCTTGTTGCGGCAGATGCAAAAGACGAAGAAGAAGGAGTAGAAGATATTGGAATTGATGTATCCGTATCAGTTCCTGGAAAGCGTGTGAAGGGGCTCATGGCGCTTTCAGGTGGCGAGCGTGCTCTAACTTCTATTGCACTTATCTTTGCAATGAGTCAGGTGAACCCACCTCCTTTCCTTATTTTGGATGAGACAGACGCAGCACTTGATGAGGCAAATAGTAAGCGTTATGCAGATATGATTGAAAATCTTGCAAAGAGATCTCAGCTTATCCTTATTACCCACAACAGAGAGACCATGAGTCGAGCAGGAGTACTCTATGGAGTAACCATGATGGGAGATGGAATTAGTAAGCTCCTTTCTATCCAGTTTGAAGAGGCTGTACAGGTTGCGAAGTAGTGGTATATTCAAAGGAGTTGATCCAAACAGAAAGGGGCTTCCATGAATCTTGGAAATTATGGAAGATCACCGGGTGAGCTTGAAAGAGCTCGTGCGGAAGCTGCGGAGTTGATGCGTCGTCGACCTCCGCCAATAGAAAATGTTCGTACTGCGCGTGAGCGTCGTCGCGGACGAAACCCCGAAGATGGCCACTAGAGTCTGTCAGCAAAATAGAAAAGCCGCGTCCAAGGACGCGGCTTCTTTATTTTTTATCTTCTGCAAGAGCAAAGTCCAGAAGGCGATCAATAGTATTTACTTTAATTAGTCGCACACGAACAGTGTCTCCAAGCTGATATGTCTTTCCTTTATTTTGTCCAACAAGTCGATACTTGCTCTCTTCGTATGAGTAGAAGTCATCTCCCATGCTTCTAATAGACACAAGCCCTTCAGATCGAGTATCTTGTTCCTCTACAAAGATTCCTCGCTCCATTACACCTGTAATAATGGCATCAAATTCTTTTCCAACGAATTGTTCCATGAATTCAACCTGCTTTAGCTTGATTGAATCTCGCTCTGCTTCAGATGCTGAGATTTCTCTCTCAGTTGATTTAAGTGCATCCTCATCAATGCTTGCAATCTCAGCTTGAGAAAGTTTTCGTCCACTTGCGAATGCTTTTATCAACCTATGCGCTATAAGGTCTGGGTATCTTCGAATAGGGGAAGTAAAGTGAGAATAAAATTCAAACGCTAGTCCAAAGTGTCCAATATTCTTTGTGCTGTAGATAGCCTTGCTCATTGATCGAATAGCAGTTGTCTTTACAAGGTATTCCTCTGGAGTTCCCTCGATTTCTTTAAATAGAAGGTTAAGATCTTTCCCTGTAACACCTCCTTCCTTTTCTGTTGGAAGTTCGTGTCCAAGCACCTTCAGGAATTCTGCAAGAATTTTAATTTTTTCATCATTTGGTGTGTCGTGAATTCGGTAGATAAATGGTCGAGAACTACCACTGTCATTTGCAATGTTAGTCATGTACTCAGACACTTTTTCATTTGCAAGAAGCATAAAGTCTTCAACAAGAAGGTTGGTATCTTGTCGCTCCTTTAGGTACACGCGAACAGGAACACCATTCTCATCTACTTCAATCTTCACTTCATCTCGATCAAAAGAAACTGCTCCTCGTTTTGTCCGCTTCAAGCGAAGCTTCTTTGCAAGAGTGTTAAGAATATTTAGCTCCTCAAGGAACGGTCCGTCTTGCTTATCAAGCACACCCTGAGCTTCTTCATATGTAAATCGTTTGTCTGAGTAGATTGCAGTTTCTCCATACCACTCGTCATGAATATTTCCTTCTGCATCGAGCACGAAGATTGCACTCATGGCAAGACGATCTTCCTCAGGCCGTAGTGAGCAGAGATTCTCTGAAAGTACGTGTGGAAGCATAGGAATAGTCCTGTCTACAAGATAGACGCTTGTAGCACGTTTTCGTCCCTCATCATCAATTGCAGTACCTGGAGTTACAAAGTACGAAACATCTGCAATGTGAATTCCGATTTCGAACTTTCCATCATCAAGTTTTTTAACTGAGATGGCATCATCAAAATCTTTTGCGTCTACTGGGTCGATGGTGAAGGTTGTAATACCTCGCATATCACGACGCCCTTCGATACCAGCTTTGAGAAGATCTGCTCCTTTTTCTTCAAGCTCTTCAGCTTCCTTTTGTACAGGAAGAGGGAAGTCAGCTTCAAACCCACCACGAAGAAGAAGTGCTCGCATCTCAACTTCATGATCTCCAACAGCTCCAAGTATTTCCGTAATCTCTCCTTCAGGAAGGTTCTTTGCCTCATTCCATCCAGAGAAGTGAAGAATTGCTTTTACATTTTCTTTTTGCTCTCCCCTTGCAATAAAGAAGGGTACCTTTGTTCGTTTATGGTCTGCATAGAAAAGCCAATCGCCTTCCTCTTGTACGATTCGTCCCACGTACTTTTCTTGTCCGCGCTCAAGAATCTCTACCACCTTTGCAGCAGGCCGACCTCTTTCCATTCCAGCTTTTTCAAATCGCACCAAGTCCCCAGATAGGGCGGTACTCGTATCTCCAATTCGTACAACAAGTGACTCCTTGTCACCAAAATCAATAAAACCAACACCCTTGCGAGTGATGGAAATAATTCCCTGATCATCTTTTGGAGTTTTTTCGTCTGTTTTCATCTCATGACTATAGCGTATTACCTTGACGAAATACAGCCCGCTTGCTATGTTTCTCGCACATGTTAATGATTCGATACCAGCGGGTTGGACGTAAAAATGATGCGGCATTTCGTATTGTTGTAACAGAACACACATCTGGCCCAAAGAGTGGAAAGAATGTTGAGCAACTTGGCTCATACAATCCAAAGACCAAGGCGGTAACTTTGAAGAAAGACCGAATTGAGCATTGGATGAGTGTAGGAGCAAAGACTTCAGATTCAGTACACAACCTTCTTGTAAAGGAAGGTGTGCTTGAAGGAGGAAAGATCAACGTACTTCCAAAGAAATCTCCAATTGCAAAGGAAGTAGAAGAGACAGAAGAGGCAGCACCAGCCGCAGAGGCTGCTCCTGAGGGAGAAGAAGCTCCTGCAGAAGAAGCCGTGACTGAGGAAGCAGCACTAGCTGAGGAGGCGCCGGTAGAAGAGGTGAGGGAGGAGGAAGCTCCTGCAGCAGAAGAGGTACCAGAAGCACCAGCAGAAGAGGAAGAAAAGAAGGAGGACGCCTAAGTAGTCCCCGCGAGAGCCTTGACGTAATTATCTAATCCTTAGATAATTCATATAACCAGTAACGATAGTACGTTTTGTATGGAAAGAGACCAGGAATTTCTGGAGCAAGTAATTAAAGCCATGGTAGAGCATCCGGAGGATGTTGTAGTTAGTCGTAGCGTTGATGAGATGGGAGTACTTCTAACTCTTGATGTAAATCGAGGGGATATGGGTACTATCATTGGAAAAGACGGACAAACTGCAAAAGCAATCCGGACACTTCTTCGTGTCGTTGGAATGAAGCACAATGCCCGAGTTAATCTAAAGATTAACGAACCAGTAGGAGGGAAGCGTGCATCTGAGCAATTCCAGAGTGTAGATGAGGCAATCGATCAGATGGCATAGTCATCTGTACGAAACAGCAAATGCGTGTATCTTTAGAGGTGTACGCATTTTTGTATGAAGTATCACATCATTTCAGTTTTCCCAGAATCAACAAGCTCATACCTTGAGAGCTCGCTTCTTAAGCGTGCAAAAGAGAATGGGATCATTGATGTATCTTTTTATAATATTCGGGACTATACAGAAGATAAGCACAATAAAGTAGATGATCGTCCATATGGAGGAGGTCCAGGGATGGTTATCTCTGCAATGCCGGTTCTAAAGGCGGTAGAGGATGCAGTAGAAAAATCGGAGAACCCTCTTATTGTTTTCTTTACGCCTCATGGAGAAGAGTTTTCAAATACGATGGCAGATGAGATTAAGGATGTGTATACAGACATCATCTTTATCTGTGGGCACTATGAAGGGGTGGATGCACGAGTGACACAAATTTTAAAAACAAAAAATGTTTCTATCGGAAACTACGTTCTAACTGGAGGGGAGCTTCCAGCTCTTGTAATGATTGATGCTATTACACGGCGTATCCCTGGAGTTTTGGGAGATGGTCTGTCAGTAGAAGAGAATAGGATTGCACCAAAGGATCCATATACACGTCCTGAATGTTTTGAATACAAAGGAGAAGAGTATTGTGTGCCAGAAGTACTTCGTTCTGGAAACCATGCAAAAATTGATGAATTTCGAAAAGAGAATTGACGAATAGATTTTAGAGGAGCATAGTGGAGATAGAAAAGGGAGGTAAAGACATGAGTTCTATTTCGCAGACAGAGATACTCACCCTGAGTGATCTTGAGAATGCTGTGGCGGCTGGGGATGTTCAACGTGCGCAACATGCATTTGATAAGAGTAATCAAGGTGTGGGTGATGCCCCTCGTCTTGAAATGCTGATTCCCAAACTGGGGAGTCTTAAAGAAGCTCCGGGGAAGAGCTCTCACAGTAGTGAGATTGATGCGCTCATCGAAGGAATTCGGACGCGAATCAAATATCTCAAAGAGAAGAGTTGATTTCAAACAGCTGTCAGAAATGACAGCTGTTTTTGTGTGATACGATTATTGTAGAAAAAGAAAGGAGTGTGTCATGCCGCCTGTTCCTGCGCGTATAGAAGACCACGAACTTCACCCTATGTTTTGTTCGTGTTGCCAGTACATTTGTGTAGCTGAGAGGTCTGGGTTAACTGCAGAAGACGTAGAGGTTATTGAGGAGCAAATAAAAGTTCTTATAAATGGTTTTGCGCCTCCTCAAATACTCTTTGCTCTTCAGAATCAAATTGCGAATACTCTGGGTTTCCTTGAGGAGCACCAGCCACAAGGTTGGGAAGAAGACTATTACCTTCTCAATGATTTACTCATTCTTGTGTCTGAAGCAGCGAGTTGCACATAAATTATATAAGGGCGATGCTTTCAGCGTCGCCTTTCCACAGCTTTATTGACAGCAAACTAACAAAAGCATATACTCCTAGTGACGAATTTACGACTGAGTTACGGGAGCAACGAGAGATTTTCGTACAATTAAAGAGATTACTAAATTGAGCGCACAGCGTAGCGCGAGCCCTTGTATATTGGGTTCAATTTTTGCGTCTACCTGTTTAACAAAAACATAACTCGGCTATGGCAGGACTAAACCAAAAGCATTTTGGGAAATACGTGGAGCCCCGCGTGGACTTCCCAGACCTGGTGCTTCACCAGCGTGAGTCATTTAAATGGCTTACAAAAGAGGGACTTGGAGAACTATTCAATGAATTCTCACCAATCCCTGATTACTCAGGAAAGAAGTTCAATCTTTCATTTGAAAGTTTTGAAGTAGGAGAGCCAAAGTGCACTCCAGAACATGCTAAGGGAAATAAGCTAACGTACGATGCGCCACTACGTGCAACCGTAAGGCTAGAGAACAAGACATTTGGAGGAGAGAAGACTCAAGAACTCTTCCTTGCAGATATCCCGCTTATGACAGAGCAGGGTAGCTTTGTGATTAATGGAGTAGAGCGAGTAATCGTTCCTCAGCTTGCTCGAAGTTTCGGAGTATTCTTCACAAGCGACATTGTTCGTGGACACGAGCAGTTTGGTGCCAAGATTATCCCAGCACGTGGAGCTTGGGCTGAGCTTGAGAGTGCACCTGATGGAACAATTCACGTAAAAATTGACCGAAAGCGAAAATTCCCCGTAACAACACTTCTTCGTGTATTTGGCGCAACTCGCGACAAAGACATGCTTGATCTTGTAGGAAAGAGCTCAGCTGCGAAGGAGGTTATCGCGAAGACTCTTGAGGAGGACCCAGCAAAGACTCCAGAGGATTCATATATTGAGATTCACAAGCGACTTCGAGATGGAGACCTTGCAACAGCCGAGAACGCAAAGGAATTCATCAACTCAATCTTCTCAGATGAGCGATATGATCTTTCACGAGTTGGACGATACCGATTCAACCACCGATTCAACCACTCTCTTGCCGAGAAGGAGCTTGACCGTCGAACACTATCTCTTGATGATCTTATCGACATTGTAGTTAATATTGCGGAGCTAAATGCAGATCCAAATGCAACTCCCGATGATATTGATGACCTAGGATTCCGTCGAGTGCGATTCATTGGAGAGCTACTGCAGCAGCGAATGCGAGTTGGAATGTCTCGAATGAAGCGAAACATTCAGGATCGAATGTCTACTATTGATGCTGAGACAACACTTCCAATGCAGATCATTAACCCGCGACCACTTGCGGCATCTGTAAAGGAATTCTTTACCGCAAACCAACTATCTCAGTTCATGGATCAGCAGAACATTCTCGCTGAGCTTGAGCATCTTCGAACGCTTTCAGCGCTTGGGCCTGGAGGACTAAGTCGAGAGCGTGCTGGTATTGAGGTTCGAGACGTACACCCATCTCACTATGGGCGACTTTGTCCTATTCACACACCTGAGGGACAGAACATTGGACTTATCCTTCGAATGGCAACACATGCACGAACAAATGACTTTGGAGTTATTGAGACTGCGTATGCAAAGGTAGAGAAGGGAGTAGTACAGAGCGATATTGTGTACCTAAATGCATTTGATGAGAAAGACTTCACAATCGCGCACGGTGCTATCAATGTAGATGATAAAGGAAAGATCTCAGATGAGTATGTAGAAGCCCGAAAGGGAGGAGAGCCTACACTTGTAGCTCGAAATGACATTGATCTTATTGATGTGTCTACGTACCAGATGTTCTCAATCGCAACAAACATGATTCCGTTTGTGGATCACGATGATGCAAACCGAGCACTCATGGGATCAAACATGCAAAAGCAGGCGACCCCTTGTCTTATTCCTGAGGCGCCACTTGTTTCAACAGGAATTGAGGAGCACGCTGCTCGAAATACAGGACGACTTGTTCTAGCTCAAGAGTCTGGAGAGGTTGTGTTTGTAGATGCACGGAAGATTGAGGTGAAGAACAGCAAGGGAAAGAAGCAGGTATATCCTCTTACAACTCTTACTCAGACAAACCAGAACTCAGCATTTAACCACCGACCTTCTGTTTCTCTTGGAGACAAGGTAAAGAAGGGAGATCTTCTAGCTGATGCTAGCTCATCAGATCACGGACAGATGGCACTAGGACAGAACGCTCGAGTTGCCTTCATGACATGGTCAGGATGGAACTACGAGGATGCCATCATCATCTCAGAGAAGCTTGTCCAAGATCACAAATTCTCAACAATTCACATTGAGGACTTTGAGTCAGTGGTGCGAGATACAAAGCTTGGAGCAGAAGTTACAACTCACGATATTCCAAACGTAGGAGAATTGCGGCTTAAGAACCTTGATGAGGAGGGAATTATCCGTGTGGGAGCTGAAGTACGATCAGGAGATATCTTGGTTGGAAAGGTAACTCCTAAGGGAGAAACTCAGCTAACACCTGAGGAGCGACTTCTTCGATCTATCTTTGGAGATAAAGCTAAGGACGTGAAGGACACATCACTTCGACTTGAAGGAGGAAAGCGAGGACGAGTGATTGGTGTAAAGGTCTTCTCACGAGAGCAGGGAGATAATCTTGAGAGTGGAATCATCAAGAAGATCGTTATTACCGTAGCGCAGGTTCGAAACGTAACCGTAGGAGATAAGCTTGCTGGACGTCACGGAAACAAGGGAGTTATCTCACGAGTACTTCCTGTTGAGGACATGCCGTACGACAAGAACGGAGATCCAGTTGATGTAATCCTTACACCTCTTGGAGTTCCTTCTCGAATGAATCTAGGACAGATTCTTGAGATGCACCTAGGACTTGCAGCGAATGCTGGAGGATATCAGGCTGTTGTTCCTGCCTTTGGAGGAGCGACTATGGCTGAGATTCAGGATGAGCTTGAGTCAGAAGGATTTGATCGTTCAGGAAAGCAGAAACTATACGATGGACGAACAGGGGATTCCTTCGCGCAAGATATCGCGGTTGGATACATGTACATCTTGAAGCTACACCATATGGTGGAGGACAAGATTCACATGCGTTCAATTGGACCTTACTCTCTTATTACGCAGCAGCCTCTTGGAGGGAAAGCGCAAAATGGAGGACAGCGATTCGGAGAGATGGAAGTGTGGGCACTTCTTGGATATGGATCAGCATATACGCTTCGCGAAATGCTAACCATCAAGTCAGATGATATCCAAGGACGATCAGCTGCTTTTGACGCAATCGTTAAGGGAGAGCCAATCACGCAGCCAGGAACACCAGCTTCATTCTCTGTATTGATGAATCAGCTGAAGGGACTTGCCCTAAATGTAGAGCTATTAGATGAGGGCGATAGCGAAGAAATTAAATAACATGCCTATGCGAAAACGAAACAATCTACATACCTTCGACAAAATGGCGATTTCAATCGCACCGCCTGAGAAAATTCTTGAGTGGAGTCATGGAGAGGTAACAAAGCCAGAGACAATCAACTACCGAACACAGCGCTCAGAAAAGCATGGTCTTTTTGATGAAAAGATCTTTGGACCTGAGAAGGATTACGAGTGTTACTGTGGAAAGTATAAAGGAATTCGATATAAAGGAATTATCTGTGATAAGTGTGGAGTAGAAATCACACGATCAGTAGTGCGACGTGAGCGAATGGGACACATTGAGCTTGCTACACCTGTATCACACATCTGGTTCTTGCGAGCACTGCCATCGAGAATGGCAACAGTACTTGGAATGACATCAGCTGACCTTGAGAAGGTTGTCTACTTTGCAGGATATATCGTTACTTCAGTTGCAGAGGCTGAGAAGAATCGACTTATCGCAGAGCTTGATAACGAGTTTTCAACAAAGTTTGCAGCAACAAAAGAAGCTGCAGAGAAGGATCGTCTAAAGGAACTTGCAACAAATACTCGAAACGAGATCGATGGAATTGTTGTAGGACGAGTTCTTGATGAGGTTGATTATCACCGATTCTCAGTAAAGTACTCAACACTCTTTGAGGCTGAGATTGGAGCTGAGGCTGTATTTGAGATCTTCAAGAAACTTGATCTTGTAAAGCTTAAGGAAACTCTTGAAGAGCGATTCCCGAAAGCTGGAGCACAAGAGAAGGAGAAGCTTACAAAGCGAATCTCACTTATCTCAAGCATGATCAAGTCAGGATCAAAGCCTGAGTGGATGTTCCTAACACGAATCCCAGTTATCCCGCCTGCAATCCGTCCGATGGTGGCGCTTGAAGGAGGAAGGCATGCTACATCTGATGTAAACGACCTATACCGTCGTGTGATTAACCGAAATAATCGACTAAAGAAGTTGATGGATATTCACGCACCGGAGGTTATTCTTCGAAACGAGAAGCGAATCTTGCAGGAGGCTGTTGATGCACTTCTTGATAACTCAATCCGAAGGGGAACTGGAGGAGCACTAAATGCTAGTCAGCGACGACCACTTAAGTCACTTACTGACTACCTTAAGGGAAAGCACGGATATTTCCGTCAAAACCTTCTTGGAAAGCGAGTGGATTACTCA
Source organism: Patescibacteria group bacterium UBA3533 (assembly GCA_002376865.1). Classification (GTDB taxonomy): domain Bacteria; phylum Patescibacteriota; class Minisyncoccia; order Phycocordibacterales; family Phycocordibacteraceae; genus Minusculum. Next base: position 15,022 of record DFOU01000005.1, read on the forward strand.
GGACGATCTGTGATTGTGGTTGGACCATCTCTTGAGCTTGATGAGTGTGGACTTCCAAAGCACATGGCGCTTGAGCTATTCCGTCCATTTATTATTGCAAAGCTTCTCGAGCGAGAGCTTGCCTTTAACATCCGAGGAGCCGGACGTCTTATTGAAGATTCTGTTCCTGAGGTATGGGAGATTCTTGAAGAGGTAATTGAAGGAAAGTACGTAATGCTTAACCGTGCTCCTACACTTCACCGTCAGGGAATCCAGGCATTCCGTCCTACTCTAATTGAGGGAAATGCTATCCAGCTTCACCCTCTAGTATGTCCTGCGTTTAACGCGGACTTCGATGGAGACCAGATGGCGGTGCACGTACCGCTTTCAGAGGAGGCACAGATGGAGGCACGAGAAATTATTTCTGCAAAGAAAAATGTTCTTAAGCCTGGATCTGGAGATCCTGTGATCTCAATGAGTCACGATATTGCACTTGGAATCTACTGGATGACACGTGCAGTAGAGGGCGCGAAGGGAGAAGGAAAAGCATTTGAATCCCCAAATGCTGCAATTACAGCGCATGACTATGGCGTAATTGATTTCCGCGCAAAGGTACACGTACTTCCTACAGAAGACAATCCAAAGTACGCAATCTTTAATGGGGAGCGATTTGAGACAACAGTTGGTAGGCTTCTTGCAAACTCAATCTTCCCTAAAGATTACGACTACATTAATGACGACATCAACAAGAAGCGACTTGGACAAATCATCAACCAACTTATTGAGCGATATGGTATCGACAAGATTCCAAGTATTGCTGACAAGATCAAGAAGTTTGGATTCAAGTACGCAACTGATGGAGGAGTTACGTGGAGTCTAAGTGACATCAAGGTTCCTGCTGAGAAGGAGGCAATTGTTAATGAAGCTATCGAAAAGGTACAGGAACTTCGAGACCAGTACGATAACGGACTTATTACTCGAGATGAGCGAAAGCGAATGAGTACTGAGATCTGGTACAAGGTAAAGGAGGATATTGAGAAGACACTTCCTGCAACACTTGAGGAGCATGGTTCTGTTGCAACTATGATGAACTCAGGAGCTCGAGGTACAATCTCAAACCTTTCACAGATGGCAGGAATGAAGGGGCTTGTAACAAACCCTAAGGGAGAGGTTATTGAGTTCCCGATTATCTCATCTATGAGCGAAGGATTTACTCCAGTTGAGTACTTTATGAGTACCCACGGATCACGTAAGGGACTTGCCGATACAGCCCTTGGAACAGCGAAGGCCGGATACCTTACACGTCGTCTCTTTGATGTGGCTCAAGACGCTATCATTTCTGAGGTTGATTGTAAGACAAAGCAGGGAATCAAGATCTCGCGAGAAAGTGCTTCAGGAATCCAGAAAGACTTTGCAGAAAGTATTGTTGGACGAAATCTTCTTGAGGAACTTAAGGATAAGAAGGGCAAGGTGCTATTCTCGAAGGGACACCTTATTACTCACCCTGATGCTCGTGTTATCGAAGAGTCAGACGTTGATGAGCTAATGGCTCGATCTCCAATGACATGTACTGCAAATCATGGAATCTGTCAGAAGTGTTATGGATCAGACCTAACTACTCGAGAAGAGATTGATCTTGGAGAGGCAGTGGGAACAATCGCCGCTCAAGCGATTGGAGAGCCAGGAACACAGCTAACCATGCGTACATTCCACGCCGGAGGTATTGCGGCAGCTGGAGGAGATATTACACAGGGACTTCCACGTGTAGAGGAGATGTTTGATAAGCGTCATCCAAAATCTCCTGCAGTTATCGCATCATGTTCGGGAACTGTTATTGAAGTAAATAACGAAGTTGGAGCAAAGACCATTGTTGTAGCTCCTGAGATTGGAGAGGAGAAGGGAGGCAAGAAGAACGACAGCGTTACCTTCAAGGTACTTCCTGCTCGTCTTCCTCTTGTGAAGGTTGGAGACAAGATCGAGAAGGGTCAGTTCCTAACTGACGGATCAGCTGATCTTCCAGATCTCTTCAAGTATGCAGGACGTGAAGCAACACAAAACTATGTGATTTCTGAGGTAAGTAAGATTTACGAGCTTCAGGGAGCGCCAGTTTCTCACAAGCATATCGAGGTAATCATTCGTCAGATGTTCTCACGAATGAAGATTACTGAGGCAGGTGATGCGTCACTATCTCGAGGAGATGTAATCTCACAAGGTGAGTTTGCAGAACTTACTGCAAAAGCAAAGGAGGATGGAACAGATGCGCCAAAGGCAGATCATCTTGTTTCTGGAATTACCGATGTAGCGCTTACAAGAAAGAGTTTCCTATCAGCTGCATCCTTCCAGCACACAACAAAGGTGCTTATCAACGCATCAGTGCGAGGAGCAACAGATACTCTACGAGGACTCAAAGAGAACGTTATTATCGGACGTCTTATCCCTGCAGGAACAGGATTCAAGGGATCTAAGAAGCAGGAGATGATCAAAGAACTTCAGGATGAGCGAGACGTACGAGTAGCTCAAATGCGAGCAGAGCGAGAAGCTCGAGAGGCAGAGGAGACAGAAACAACAAAGTAATCTATGGCAAGTAAAACGATCGAAGACATCAAAAATAAACTTTCGATCGTTGATGTTGTAACGCCATACGTAAAACTCATTAAGGCAGGGAGATATCAGAAAGGACTTTCTCCTTTCACCAAAGAAAAGACACCGTCATTCTTTGTCTCTCCCGATAGAGGTACGTACCATTGCTTTAGTAGCAATCAAGGTGGCGACATATTCACGTTCATTGAAAAGATGGAGGGAGTGGACTTTAAGGGTGCACTCAAGATCCTTGCAGAAAAAGCAGGCGTTGAGATTGTCTATGAAGCAAAGGGAAAGAAAGATGCTCGAGACAATCTCTACCAAGCAGTTGCACTTGCTGAGCAGTTCTACAAAGAGCAACTACAAGCAAGTGATACTGCAAAAGAGTATGCAAGGGGTCGTGGAATCACTGGAGAAACTGCACGTGACTGGGGGATAGGGTATGCGCCAGATGACTGGCGAACCTTCCTCACTTACGCTGAAGGAAAAGGAATAAGTATTCCAATTCTTCTTAATGCGGGTCTCATTAAAGAATCTGATGGAAAGAAAGGAACGTACTATGACAGGTTTCGGAACAGGCTTATGTTTCCGATTCGTGACATAGCGGGACGTACAGTTGGATTCTCAGGACGCACGCTAAGTACTGACAAAGACGAAGCAAAGTACTTAAATAGTCCAGAAACAGATATCTACAAGAAGTCAGAACTTCTGTATGGTTTGGATAAAGCCAAGCAAGAAATTCGAACTCGTGGGTATGTGCTTGTTGTAGAGGGGCAGATGGATTTAATGCTGTGTCATCAAGCAGGGTTTCTAAATACCATCGCCCTTTCAGGAACTGCATTTACAGGGACGCAGATGAGTCTCATCATGCGCTTTGCAAAGAATGTAATGCTTGCGCTCGATAGTGATAAGGCAGGAATTGTCTCGGCTGAAAAAAGTGCGGCGCTTGCAATCTCTATGGGGTGCAAGGTGAAGGTGGTTCCTATGCCAGAGGGTGAGGATCCTGCAGACATAATCGTAAAAGATGAAAAAGTCTTTGCGGATATGGTTGCAAAGTCAGTACATATTATTGATTTCCTCACAGCGCACTACATGCACCTTGGAAAAGATACGCGAGGTGCCTTAGAGCTTGTGGAGCAGCATGTGATTCCACTCATCAAGGCAATTCCAAGCCCGATTGAGCGAGAGCACTTCGTAAAAGAAGTTGCAGGCATGCTTGATGTCTCATCGACATCAGTACTTGAATCAGTGAATTCAGCAACTGTTACGCCAAATACACAAGCTGTAGAGGTGAATGCTGCGCCAGCTTCTGTGGAAGTTGAGAATCAGGCAACAAACAGAGTTCTTACACTCTCAGCTCTAACCATTCTCTATAAAGAACACCCTGCTATTCCAAGAATAGAAGAGGTGCTCAAAAAGTATGGTGGGAAGGTAGAGATTCCAGAGAAAACTCTCTTTGAGACAGAACAAGTATTTGGAGAGAATCCAAAGGAAGAAGACATTGAACTTTTTGCTACAGAGTGTGAAAAGGAGTTCATAAAAAACGAACTTGCAGATGCAGTCCAGAAACTGCGTCTTGCAGAAAAGGAGAAGGATGAGAAGTTGGTTGATGAGCTTTCTGCAAAAGTAGCAGAGCTTACAGGCACACTTCGAACATATTCATAATGGCTACAAAGAAAACAACAAAAAAAGTAGTAAAAAAAAGCGTTACCAAAACGCCTAAAGCGGCAGCTGCACGTAAGTCAGCATCAAAAAAACCGGCAGCAACTAAAAAGACTGCGGTAAAAAAGACAACAACAAAGAAGGTGGTAAAGAAAGCGGCACCTAAGAAAGCTCCTGCTAAAAAAGCAGCAGCTCCTAGGGGAAAGGCTGCAAAGATGCTCAAGCAAGCAGAGATGCTTGTAGATAAGGGGCGAGCGCGAGGATACGTAACATATAGCGAAATTCTTCGTGAGTTCCCAGAGATTGAGAAAGACATTGTCTTTCTTGAGGATCTGTACGAGCGATTTAATACAGTTGGTGTTGATGTGCTTGAAGGTGGAGGAATGCTTGAAAATGATGCTGATGAGTATCTTCAGAATCGAAATGTATACAGAAAGGGAGAGGGAGGAGGATATGACTCAATTCAGATTTACCTTCGGGAGATCGGACAGTATCCACTTCTAAATGCAGCGCAAGAGCGTGAGTTAGCTAAGCGTATTGTAGAGGGCGATGAAGAAGCAAAGCATATTCTTGCGCGAAGTAACCTACGTCTTGTAGTTTCTATTGCAAAGAAGTATGCAAACCGAAGTCCAGATCTCACACTTCTTGATCTTATTCAGGAAGGAAATATTGGACTATATAAGGCGGTGGAGAAGTTTGACTACACAAAGGGGTATAAGTTCTCAACATATGCTACGTGGTGGATTCGTCAGGCTATTACACGTGCACTAGCTGATCAGTCACGAACCATTCGTATTCCGGTACACATGGTTGAGACAATTGCTAAGTACAAGCAGGTTTCCAGGCGTCTCTCACAGGCTCTTGGACGTGACCCTATGCCAGAGGAGATCTCAGTTGAGATGAATGTGGATGTAGAGAAGATCTATCAGATTGAGAAGATTAATCAGGACACTCTTTCACTTGAGAATCCTGTTGGATCTGATGATGATGAGAAGTCTACACTTGGAGACTTTATTGCAGACGATAAACTTCCAACTCCGGATAAGGATACGTCAGAGCGAATCCTTTCTGAGCAACTTGAGGATATTTTGGATGACTTATCTGATAAGGAGCGAAAGATTCTTGAGATGCGACACGGGCTAGCTGATGGTGTGTACCACACACTTGAGGAGGTAGGAAAAGAGTTTGGTGTTACGCGAGAGCGTATTCGTCAGATTGAAGCTAAGGCACTTGAGAAGATTCGGTCTCACGAAAAATCTCGAAGACTAAAGAGTTATTAATAGTTGCAGCAAGGCGACCGGGAGTTTATACTCTTGGTCGCTTTGTTATTTAGGGGAATAAATTATGGCAGAAAAGATACATATTCTAGTTACCTGTGCAGACATGCGTCTGCACAATAAAGATGGGTACAATGTGAAGTCTGATGTTGAGGAGCTTTTTGATCTTCCCAACACCTATCTTATTACTGCGCCAGGACCAGATCACAAAGATCGACAAGCCGCAGTGCTCGATGGGATCAGAACATTCTCAACAGTGAAGGAGATTGAGACTATTGTCTTGGTCCCTCATGAGAATTGTGCAGGACACCCTTGCTCTCCAGATGAGCATGAAAAGGATACGCGTGTCTTGGCTCAGGAAATTCAAAAATTACTACCTGATGCTGACATAAAAGCTGCACTTGCAACGATCGAAACTGATACGTTGTGGGGGCTAGAAGAAATAGTTCTATAGCAGATGTTGCGACCGCCATTATGGCGGTCGTTCCTGTATAATGCTCCTATATGAATCTCTTTGAGGAGGCGTACAAAAGGCTTAATAAAGACCAGAAAAGGGCCGTGGATACGATTGAGGGGCCTGTAATGGTGATTGCAGGGCCTGGAACGGGAAAGACACAGATTCTTACCCTTCGTATTGCAAATATCCTCAAAAACACCGATACGCCTCCATCTGCCATCCTTGCTCTTACCTATACAGATGCAGGAGTAAATGCGATGCGAGAGCGTCTTGTACAATTTATTGGAACTGAAGCATATCTTGTGCGCATCCATACGTACCACTCATTTGCAGAGAGTTTAATAAAAGAATATGGAGAGCACCTAGAGCGCCTGCGAGATGGGATGCTTGCAGATGATGTAGATCAAAGAGAAATACTTGAGAGGGCTTTTGATTCAGTCTCAGCACCACTTTTAACAAGTAGAGGAGATGCGTACAGGGGAATAAAGGAGGTGGTTCGATTTATCGATACTGCAAAGCGTGAGCTCTATACCCCAGAGAAACTTTTGAAGGAATACAAAGAAGACGAAGAGAGGATACGAGGCTTGGAAGATTTTGAACATGTAAAAGGTGCGCACAAAGGAAAGGTAAAAGCAGAGTATCTTAAGGCACTTGCGAAGATTGAAAAAAATACTCAAGCTACAGAAATTTATAAAGCATATGAAGATATCCTTCGAAAAGAAAATCGATATGACTATCAGGATCTTTTGCTGGAGTTAGTCGCAGCTCTAAAAGAGAATCAAGAATTTAAACAAATACTCCAGGAGCAATTCCTATATTTCCTTGCAGATGAGCATCAGGATGCAAATGCAACACAAAATGAAATTCTATTGGAGCTAGCAGACTTTCACGATTCCCCAAATATATTTGTGGTGGGAGATGAGAAGCAGGCTATCTATAGATTCCAAGGAGCAGATCTTGATACATTTCTCACACTGAAGGAGAGATATCAAAATGCAGAAGTTATTCTGCTTGAGACAAACTATCGATCAACGCAAGAGGTGCTTGATACCGCTCATGAGCTTATATCAAAAGCTCCAATTCCAGATGAGAGTCTTCGAAAGGAACTTGGTGCACATCACGGAAGTGGGGCTAAGGTACGTGTGTGTAAAGCACAAGATAGTGAGGATGAGCTCTCACAAGTTGTTGGATATATAGAAAAGCTTCTAAAAGGAGGAGTAAGTGAGAGGGATGTTGCGGTACTTGTGCGAAACAATGCAGACGCATCTATTGTTGCTGGTGCATGTATGCGAGCAAAAATCCCTTTTACTATTATGGCGAAAGAAAATGTACTAAAAAGTGCTTTTGCAAAACTTTATATCAATCTGCTTCGTGCTATTTGGGATGGAGATACTATCGCACTAACTAAAGCACTCTTTCTCCCAGGGATTGTAAGCGATGGCACAGACAGGTTGAAACTCATCGAAGCTCTTAGGAAAACAAAGAAAAACCTTCTTAAAGATATAGATGAGAGCAAGTTCTCAGAAAAAGAAGAAATAAAGAAATTAAAAGAAGTGTTTGCTGAACTTCATGAAGAAGGGCATGCATTTCCTGCGGCTCGTGTAGTTCCGCATATTATTTCAAAACTAAACATTGTATCTGGAATAACGAAGAGACTTGATGCTCAAGAACTTTATGGAATTCTTCAGGCGCTACTACACGATGTAGAGAAATTTGCCAGTGCATATCCAGGCTCTGACATAGGAGCGTATCTTGAGAGGGTAGATTTAATTGAAAAGCATGAGCTTTCTGTTATCTCAACAAAGAAAGAGGTACGAGGTATTCAGATAATGACCGCGCATAGTTCAAAAGGTCTTGAGTTTCCATATGTAATTATTCCTTTTGCTACCGATAGAAGGTATGGAAAGAAGCGGGCAAATGAGCTATCAGTTCCAGGCTCATTAATTCAAGAAGAGCATGATGAGCGAAGGCTCTTGTATGTGGCACTTACCCGTGCAGAAAAGGAAGCGCTTATTACATATGCTGCAAAGAATGCTTTGGGAAGAGAGGAAACTCCAACAAGGTTTATTCATGACATGGGCGAGCTGCTAGAGGACATGGAGAGCTTTGAAACAACACTTCCATTAGTTGCAGAAGAAGGGCGAACATCACTTATTGATACTTCATACATAAAAGACAGGCTTCTAGAATCTGGAATGTCAGCAACAGCCTACGGAAACTACAAAGCATCTCCGTGGAAGTATTTCTTTAGAAATCTTTTAAGGCTTCCAGAAGGGAAGACACTCCCGCTTATCTATGGGTCTGCAGTGCATGCTGCGCTTGAAGAAGCCGGGAAGCAATTTTTTGTAAAGGGAGAATTTGATATTAAAGAGGTAGAGAAACTTTTTGAAGAGAAGATGCAGTCTTCTGATCTAACTGAAAAAGAAAGAAAAGAATATACGCCAATAGGGAAGAAGGTTCTGGCAGAATATCTGGCACAGGCAAAACTTCCAAAAGAAGGAAAGACAGAGTTCTCAGTTTCAGCACCATTTGAAATTCCAGGAGTTGGAACACTTACTATTCGAGGAAATCTCGATCGATTAGATATTGTTGATGGATCTTCTGTGCGCGTAATTGATTACAAGACAGGGAAACCAAAGAGCGAGAATGAAATCAAAGGACTTACTGCAAATGGTGATCCTTCGTACTACGTGCAGCTTATGTTCTACGCATTGCTTCTAAAGCATGACCCATCACACTCATATCAAATGAAAGAAGGAGTGCTTGAGTTTGTAGAGCCAAATGCAACAGGGAAGTATGTGTCTCGATCTTTTGCAATTGATGAGCAAGAACTCTCAGAATTTGAGGAGGAATTTAAGAAAGACCTTGCTGATATAGCAAGCGGCGCATTTTTGAATGCGCCGCTTAGCGATGACTACAAAGAGTTAGTCGAGATGATTAGTTTGAAGAAAGAATCTGGTCAATAACTCCTTTCATTTGCTCATATGGTAGAGCACTTGAGAAGCTAACTGGTTCCTCTCCTTCCATAACAACAATGTTAAATGGAGTTCCTGTTCCTCCGGCCTCAACTGCTGTGTTGAATGAGTTCTGTACTTTCTCTGTGTACTTTCCGCTTGCAACACATGCATCGAGTGCTTCTTTTGATACGCCAACCTGTTCTGCGTACTCTCCGTACTTACTTGGATCAGTCTGTTGATTTCCTGGTGCGTTCTCAAATAGAACATCAAGGAAGCTCCAGAATGAATCATTTCCTCCAAGCTCCGCCACACACTCAGCAGCTTCTGCATGCTTTGCTGCATTTGGGTGAATAGATGATAGAGGGAAGTGTCGGTATACCCACGCAACATCACCTGATGGACCATACTCATCAATAATTTGCTTCATTGTCTCATGGAAGTTCTTACAGAACGGACAATCAATATCTGAGTACTCAATAATAGTAATTTTCGCATTAGGACTTCCTAGGATGTGATCATCCTCTGTAATTGGAAGTACAACACTCACATCAGCTTCCTGCTGATTATTTGGGTTTTGTGGAGCCTGTTCATTAAAGAATACTGCTCCTGCAATCAGCAGTCCTGCCACTACTATCGCTCCTGGAATCGCAAATTTAGCCATATATTTCAATCTTATCGTGCTATTATGTGGGCCAGTATACCATGGAAGTTTTTACAGCCATCATCCTTGGTCTTATCCAAGGAATCACAGAATTTCTCCCAATTTCGTCAACTGGACACCTTGTTTTGGTGCAAGAGTTTCTAGGGGTATCCGATATCTATGGGCTTTCTTTTGATGCTATTTTGCATTTGGCCACAGCTCTTGCTGTTGGAATCTACTTTTTTAAAGATTTCCTAAAAATTGCCTATGCATTTCTTTATAGAATTACAGGGCGTCCAGTTGTAAAAGAGGATGAGACAATGCTTCTGCTTCTCATTATTGGAACAATTCCAGCTGCAGCATTAGGATTTTATCTAGAAGATTATATGGATACCATCTTCCGGAATCCTGTGTTGGTTGCGTGGACACTTATCTTAGGTGCCCTTATCTTCCTTTTGGCTGAGTGGGTGGGGAAGCGATATCAGGAGCAAGAAAATATCCCGACAAAAATGAGAGCTCTTTGGATTGGATTCTTTCAAGCGCTTGCTCTTATTCCAGGGATGAGCAGGTCTGGCATGACAATCTCAGGAGGATTGATGCTTGGTCTTACAAGAGAGGCTGCAGCACGCTTTGGATTTATGTTGGCTTTCCCAATTATCCTTGGATCTGGAGGAAAGAAGTTTTTAGATCTTCTAAATGCTGGAACTTTTGATGCAAACATTGCTCCAATATTCTGGGGAGCAGTTGCAGCGTTTGGGAGTGGTCTTTTGGTTATTCATTACCTTCTAAAGTTCCTGCGGAACCACTCACTTACGGTATTTGCGGTGTACAGAATACTATTAGCGATAGTTGTTCTTGTTTGGTTTGTATAATGATATGAAATTAATGAGCTTGAATATGTGGGGTGGAATGCTTTCTGAAAGATTCCCAGATTTCTTTGAAAAGTATCAAAACGTAGATATTTTTTGTTTTCAGGAAGTATATAAAGATGCAGAAAAAGATAAAGAAGGAGACTTCCTTTCTCTGTGGGATACATCTAAGGACTCTTTAAACCTTTTTGAAGATCTTGAAAAAATGCTTCCGGAGCATAAGGGCTTCTTTTGTCCTTGTGTTGAAGGTTTTTATGGGATTGCAATTTTTATAAAGAAAGATTTTGAAATTCTTGAAGAAGGATCGGAATGGGTTTTTGGGAAAGGTGAGTGGAAGCAAGACTGTACACATTCAAGAAAACTTCAATACTTAAAAGTAAAAAAAGATAGTAAAAATTTTCTCATCACAAATCTTCATGGTGTTTGGATAGCAAAAACAAATAAAGAAGATTTGCCATGCCGCATAAAACAATCAGAAATTACTAGAAAGTTTTTTGATAAACATAAAGGTCCCAAGGTGCTTGTTGGTGATTTGAACTTACGACACGATTCAGAGAGTATAAAAATTTTAGAGGAAGGGTATAGAAACCTCATTACTGATTTTGAAATAAATTCAACGAGAACAAGTTTTTATAAAAAAGAATACAAATTGGCAGATTATATGATTGTAAGTAAAGATATAGAAGTTGAAGATTTTAAAGTTCTCTCTGAAGAAGTTTCAGATCACTCAGCTCTTTTGTTGGAATTCAAAACATAACTACTGAGCTAACTACGTAGTTAACTCAGTAGTTGTTAATTTATATACGCTTCAACTATTGCAATTTTGTTTTGAATATTAAGTTTTTCAACAAGTTCAGGATACAAAGCTTTATTATTTAGCCCCACAAATAGTTGGTCAAGCATAGTAAGTCCAGGGTAGGGAATGAGAGTATATGTATGTTCATCATAACCCTGCACTCCGTCTACAAAATGGGGAATTTCTTGCAGAATATACTCTGCTAATCGATCAAGTTCCTTATCAGAAAGCTTTGCAATTTTTTCTTCACGATCTTTTCTTCCAAGTTTAACAATATTTATAATACAGTCGTGGAAGTTTTTATTTTTTAAAAATGCTTCAGACACAAAAGCCAAGCGCTTTTGGTATGTGGGATTTGAATTTATTTCATTCCAGCGTACAACAGAAACTTTCTCTTTGAGATAAGGGTTTTCTGCAAAAATCTCTTGTATTTCAAGGTATTTTTTATCACCAAGCTTCATTGCTCGCCGAAATGCCTGTCCTTTATTTTTACTGTCCAATACTTCAATATTTATCGCTTGAATTGAATCTCCAATAACTACAAGTGCTTTCTCTTTTGTGTTTTCAAATGCCCACCTTATGTATTCCTCTATATTTTCTTTTGTAAAATAATTGTTACCAAGGCTTATTCCAATCCAAATATTGTGTTTTTTATCTGCAACTTCTTTTTCTGTGGTATTAAGATAATTTTGTATTCTCATAATCCCAAAGTTTGCGTCACAGCTCCTCCATCTGATTTATCCCACTCAGAAGTATCAATTTTAATATCTCGAATCTCATTAAGGTCCTTCCACTTAATGATTCCGTTTTCTTTTGCGTATTCAAAAATATCTTTTGTTACCTTCACGTCCTGAAGACAATACTCACGTACTTTGTCCACGAGTCCTTGCTGCCACCATTCAATAGCCTTAAGTCCATCAGCACTTTTTCCTTCTCCAAGTGTTGCTTCGGCCAAGTTGTTTAAACGGATACGTCGCCCAAGGGATTTGTGTACATCCTTCAGCAGATCAATGCTTTTAATGTTTGTTAAATCACCAGGATAGTATTTGTTTAGTAGAGGAATATCAAACGTATCTGAGTTAAAGCCAATAAGGGCGTCAGTTGATTCAACTAACGGCCAGAAGTTTATAAGCTCTTCTGCGGTATAGCTTGTGTACTCGTCTGTTTTGCTGTTGTAGGCACCCAAAATGGCGATATCCAGTGTTGTTACCGTCTTCTCATTAATATACGGAAGAGTATCCGTTGTTTCGATATCGAATACTATGTAGTTCATAGACTCTCGTTTATAAGGTCGAGAATGTTCTCTTTCTTTGTCTCAAGCTCATCTCCAGTTTCAATATTTTTTAGTGTAACCATAGAGCTCTTTGCTTCATCTTCTCCATAGACAATGACATGTGTAATGTTTCGCTTCTCTGCATCTTTGATTTGGTCTCCAATCTTTTTGCTTGAGAGATTTACGAATACCGAAAGGCCTTGCTCTCGCAATTCGTTTGCAAATGCTTGTGCAGCAGGAATATTCTCCTCACTTGGTGTTGCAAGATATATGTGTGAGCTGAAATCCACTTCAGGAAGTAGATCGTGTGTCTCTAGGAAGTCCTGAAGCGTTACATCTCCAAAAGCAAATCCTACAGCTGGAATCTCATCATTTGAGAATAGGGAAAGGAGATTGTCATATCGTCCTCCTCCAAAGAGAGCTCTAGCGTTTGACGGGTCAGTATCAAAGAACTCAAAGATAACTCCGGTGTAGTAATCAAAACCACGAACAAGTGTTGGGTCATACACAACATTCTCAATACCACGCTCTTTTAGCGTTGCGATAAATGTTTCAAGCTTTTCTTTCTCTTCTTTAACTGAAGAGTCATCAGCACCATCAATACAAGCAAGTGGATCTTTTCCATCTCCTACAAGCTCTTTCTGCTTTTCTTCAAACTCTGAAGCTTCCATCTTGTTCTTGCGATCAAGAAGTCGCATGTATGAAGCATGATCCTCGTCTTTAAGAGCAGAAGCTTTGCATGCTGCAGTTAGGAGTTTTCGTGAGTTAATTCGAATTGAAAATGTCTCATCTCCTGCACCAAATGCTCGAAGTACATCTCGTCCTACGCGGATAACTTCAAGATCAGCTTCTCCTTCTGGTGCTCCTACAAGATCAACATCTACTTGATAGAACTCTCGAAGACGTCCTTTCTGTGGTCGTTCATATCGGAAACGGTTTCCAATTGAATACCATCGAAGTGGGAAGGGAAGCTCACGACGCTTCGCAGCTGCCATACGAGCAAGCGTTGGTGTCATCTCAGGACGAAGGGTTACTTTTCGATCTCCACGATCTGTAAAAGTGTAGGTTTGCTCATTTACGATTTCTTCACTTGTTTTTGATTCATAGAGCTCAGCTCGCTCAAGAGGAGATGCGTCATACTCAGAGTATCCATACTTTGCTAGTACATCCTGCACAATTGCAAAAAGAGCCGTAAGACGGGCTTTGTCATCTGGATAGAAGTCTCGAACTCCTTTGTATGGATCTGTGTCTAATTTCATATCTTTCTATTCTACGATCTCTTATACATCATGCAAACTTCCAGGACGATTTCGTATTTCTTCCATAATAAGTCGCCTGATCTTTTGAGGATTTCCAACGGTTTTCATTATAATGTCTTCATTGTGCCCTGCGGTCTCTACGTGTACGTCTCCAATATTAAAGAGGGTTGGGAAGAAGCCATGAATATCTGTCTGAACATCTTGAATGCGTTCAATACGGAAACTATTTACCTGTCGACTAAAGAATCCACGCTGCACGATTCCAACAATTCTTTGATTGCTAATAATCCAAGTATCAAGATAGAAGTCAGTTATAAAGTGCATCATTCCAAGCCATAGCAAAAGGAAGAGAAGGCCTGCGCCAAGCGTTACGATGTCTTCAGGAAATCCTGGGAAACTCACATATCCTAATGGTGTCCAAATGTTTCCGTCTATAAACGCAGCTTGTACAAGAGAGGTTAGATACCCTGCAAAAATAAAAGGCAAAATACCAACTAAAAATACAAGAGAGTGTCGACGTATTGTTTTTCGGTGCTTTTCTCCGCTTCCAAGATTAAACATAAGGCATTTCACTTACTATCATTCCAATAAGGAAGAGAGACACTCCATAGTAGACAATTAATACGAGAATCGAAATGACAATATTTCGTCCATATACAAGCCAATGGTAGGTAATAGAGAAAGAGAAAATAATCCAGAAGAGAGCAACAATTCCGGAAACCAATGAGACGATAGGGAGATCTTGAATATATTGAAGCAATACTGACAGATCAGTCATGCTTATAGTGTGCCACGGTATACCGGGCTACGCCATACTGATCAGTGCGTGAAGAAACAGTAAATGAGGCAGGGAAGAGCTCAAGGATTTCATCACTTTGTGTACTATCATGCTCTAAGTAAAGTGCTCCGCCAGGATTGAGGTGATCTTTTAATTTCTCTACAAGCTCTCGAATAAAAATAAGACCATCGTCTCCTGCAAAGAGGGCAATGAGAGGTTCAAAATTTATAACTCCTTTAGGAAGATCACGATTTTGTGGTACGTACGGAGGGTTTGCAAGGATAATATCGAATGAACCTTCGATATTTTTAAACACATCACTCTGAAGGATTTCTACTTCATTTGTAATACCATTCTCTTTTATGTTCTTTTCAATTGTTGCTAGGTGATTCTCATCAAGCTCTGCAAAGGTGATAGAGTCCTGCGGACGTGCTTTTGCCCAGGCAATGCCGAGTGCTCCTGATCCTGCAAAGATGTCCAGAACTTTCTTTGGAGATTCATCAGTTTCTTTAAGCGCCTGTTCAAGCCAGAACTCGCTTTCAACTCGTGGGATAAGAGGCTTTGAATCAAGATGGATTGTTGTATTTAAAAAAGGTGCGTTCCCAATGATATAGGCTAGGGGTTCGCCATTGTCTAGGCGCTCCTTATCTATCTGAAACTCAGCAGTGGCTTTCCCGTTATATTTTTCCTGAAGCAATTGCTGTTCTTCTCTCGTATCTATCATAAAAGTATGTGCACCATATAACCAAGAAGAATGAATCCAAGCAAGAGGAGAATGTAGGCAAGGTGTTGGTATGACATAGACGACTGTACTTTAAGAAGTATACTACGATCATGTTTGGAGTTAGAAAGCGGGTCCTTGGTCTAGGACTTTTTCTTATTGCTATGCTCGTTGTATGGTTTTTCCTCAAGGACGTAGTAACTCTTGAGGTATTGCAGGCAAAGCAAATGGAGCTAAAGGCATTTGTTGATACAAACTATTTTCTAGCACTCCTTATCTTCTCTGTTGTGTATGCGATCTCAGCGACAACCGCTTTCCCTCTGGGGGGTATTTTTGTACTCCTTGCAGGGTTCCTCTTTGGCGTAATTGTAGGAACTGTAGTTACTGTGCTTGCTGCAACACTTGGAGGAGCTGCGCTTTTCCTTGTAACCAAATATGGATTTAAAGAATGGGTAGAGAATCACTATGGAAAGTACCTAGCACCTATTGAAAAGGAGTTAAGTGAGCACCCAGCTTCGTACATGCTCTTTTTGCGATTTATGCCGGTAGTTCCTTATATTGTAATTAATGTAGTGCCGGCTCTTGTAAATGTACGGTTCAGTACATTTTTGTGGACAAGTATTATCGGCCTTTTGCCTGGAGCCCTTATTTTCACACTGGCAGGGAAGGAGCTCTCTCGTATTGCTAGTACGGGTGATGTAATGACTCCATCATTTATCTTTGCGCTCCTATTGCTTGGCGGATTGTCTCTTGTGCCGCTTATATACAGGAAGTATCGTAAGTTTAAAGAACGCAATGGATCTTGACAAACTGTCAATAATAGTGCTATAATACGTTCGTTATGAACGATAATCCAGCAGCACTTCGAGAGTGTCTTCAGGGAGATTGTAATAAGATCCTTCGAGAAACGCTTCATGCATTTGATGCAGAAGAGCGGCAGTCAAAGAATGTTTGTGATATTGATGTTGATGCAGTGCTTGAGCGTCCGCTTACAAAGCTAAACTATGGACGAATAGCAAAGCCAAAGACATCGTTTGTGATCCCACGAACTCCACAAGCTTCTGGCGCTCGAGGATTTATCAAAGATCTCCTTACGAAATAAACAATTTATTTATAGAAGAAAACGCATGCGCTTGATATACTTAGCGCATGCGTTTTCATTTTTGGTATACAGTTTTTTCACTCTTCTTTTTTGTAGAAGCAGTTTTAGCGGTAATGCACTTAGGGTCACTGGGACTTATTCCTACGTGGATTCCTGTTTTTGATTTTATTCTTCTTACACTTGCCACATTCAGGCTAACTCGACTGTTTGTATATGACAGTATTACAGCTTTCGTTCGGGGATGGTTCTACGGACAGCCTAAAAATAGTTTCCTAGGAACACTCAATACTCTTATTAACTGCCCATGGTGCACCGGTCTTTGGTTTGGTTTCCTTACTGCGTACTTCTATTTCCTAACACCATACGCTTGGTTCTTTATTCTATTCCTTGCGGTTGCAGGACTCGGGACTATGGTTCAGATCTTCTGTAACTTGCTTGGTTGGAGTGCAGAAGCTGCAAAACAGAAAGCAAGCAATGGGAATGGGCCACACGTTTGTGGAGGGTAGGTGAGTGTGATACCTTCTTTTTAGAGAGAAAAGGAGGAATAAATGGCCCATCCAGATTGGAAAGACGAGGAGGTGAGCTTCCTCCGAGAGCATTGGGCAAAAGGTTACTCTGCATCAGAGATTGCAAAAAAACTCTCAGAAAAGTTTGGTAGAAAGCTTACTCGTAATGCTGTTATTACTAAAGCTGATCGCTTGCAACTTTCCGCAGAAAGCAGAAAAGAGCCAAGCGCTCCTGCTGCAAAGTCTATGGGCGGAGATTGTGTGGAGAGTAAGAGGATCACTCCTGTTGAAACGTGTCGTTGGCCAACTGGTGTGCCAGATGAGCCAGACTTTTCTTATTGTGGAAAGCCAGTTCAGAGGAGGAGCCCTTTTTGTTCTGAGCATAAAAAAATGGCATATAGGCCGAAAGAAGTTAGCCGTAAGAAGCGGAGCATGGTCCCAGATGCAGCAAATCGGATTAACTTTTAATACACGCGGACCCATTTGGGTCCGCTTCTTCTTATGTTAATATGAATGTATGTTCATATCTTCAAATATTGAGCAATCAGCAGAGCTTCTAAAACTTTTAGGAGACACTACTCGATTGAAAATCCTTAATCTTCTTTTCTCTGAAGATCGAGATATGTGTGTAAATGAAATTGCCTACGAAGTAGGAGCAAGTCAGTCAGCAACAAGTCATCAGCTTTCCAAATTAGAGGCACTCAATATAGTGTCTTGTTTTCGTGATGGCCAGAAGGTTTGTTATGAATTAACTGATAAATCAATTGTCGATTCTATTAGAAATATTTTGAAAGTCGTATGAGAAACCATGCTCAAATAGTCGCAATAGTAATTCTCTTTACTGTTGCAATACTTGGATACTTTTTATTTATACAAAATAGAGGTCCAGAGTTTACATTCGAGGAAAACCAAACTGATACAATTATAGATACTCATACTATGGAAGAAATAAATACAACGGATGGAACAAAGCATTCAATTCCACTTAATGAAATCCTCTCAGGAGGACCGCCAAAAGATGGAATTCCTTCAATTGATGATCCAAAGTTTCTTTCAGTTGAGGATGCAGGTTTCCTTGGAGGAAGTGACGTAGGCCTCGGACTTTCAATTAATGGAGAGGACAGGTTTTATCCATATCAAATTTTGGTATGGCATGAGATTGTAAACGATACTGTTGGAGATACTCCAGTGCTTGTAACGTACTGTCCTCTTTGCGCTACAGGAATTGTCTTTGAGCGTGAAGTAAAGGGAGAAGAACAGGAATTTGGAGTGTCAGGAAGACTTTGGCAGAGTAATCTTCTTATGTATAACCGAGGAGAGGAAGAGTCTCTGTGGTCTCAGGTGCTTGGGGAGGCTGTCGTAGGAGAGCACACAGGAGAGAAGCTTGCTGTGGTTCGCTCAAGTACCGTTAGGTGGGAGGATTGGAAGCGTGAGCACCCAGGCACAAAAGTGCTTTCAAAAGACACTGGTGCTGTGAGAGTATATGGACAGGACCCGTATGGTGATTATTACACCAATGAGTCAGTATCCTTTGGTGCGTCATTTAACGATACAAGACTTCATCCAAAAGCATTTGTGCTTGGAATAGAGGTGCAAAATCAATTTAAGGCGTACCATAAGGATGCTCTTCCTGAGGGAGAGACAAAAGACTCTTTTGCAGGAGTGGAGGTAGTGATTAGTAAGAATAGTATCGGAGAGGTATCTATGAGCATTGCAGGAGAAGAACTTCCATATGTGGGAGGATTCTGGTTTAGCTGGCTTGCGGTACACGAAGAGACGGAATTATATAAATAGTATGAATCAAGGAACAACAATAGCAGGAGC
>DFOU01000005.1:34036-37231 GCA_002376865.1 Patescibacteria group bacterium UBA3533
GCAGGAGCACTTATTGCAGGAGCAGTAATTTTCGGTAATGGAAATACACAAGTGGCAGGTGGAGGTAATGAAAATCAAAACCAAGAAGTAAATATTGCTGAAATAACAGAAAAGGATCATCTTTTTGGAAATCCAAATGCACCAATAAAGATTGTAGAGTATTCAGATTTTGAATGTCCTTTCTGTTCACGATTCCATCCAACAGTAGAGCAGGTGGTACAAGAGTTTGATGGAGAGGTTGCGTGGGTATATAGGCACTTCCCATTAAACATTCATGCAAATGCAGAGCCTGCTGCAGAGGCAAGTGAGTGTGTAGCAGAGCTTGGAGGGAACGATGCTTTCTGGAGTTTTTCAGAAGAGCTGTTTAATAATCAGAGAGGTCTTGGAGAGTCTCTATATCTACAACTTGCAGCAGCTGAAGGTGTGAGTGAGTCAGCAATGCAAAGTTGTCTTGATAGTGATCGACACCTGGCAAAGGTGCGAAGTGACATGCAGGACGCTATCAATGCAGGAGGTCGAGGAACACCATTCTCAGTTGTTATTGGAGAGAATGGAGATATGGTTCCATTCTCAGGAGCGCTTCCGTATGAGAGCGTAGTGAGCGTTATTAATTCTCTATGAAAATAATTGCAGGAATTGTTGTTGTTATCCTAATAGCTCTTGGAGCAACACTTTTCTTTGCAAGTGGTAGCGAGAATACAGTGCGTGCGCAGGTGCCAGATTTGGCACTAATGCAGCATGGAGGTGAGGAGGTTGTATTAGCAGAGATTGAAGGATTTGCTGTGCTTAATAGCTGGGCAACATGGTGTCCATTTTGTGTGCAGGAAGTTCCAGATTTTGTAGAGCTACAGAAAGAATTTGAAGGTGTATCTGTGGTTCTTATAAATCGTAGTGAGGACGCTTCCAAAGCAGAAGCTTTCTTGGAGGGTAGAGGAGTGAATCTTTCAGATCTTATCTTCCTTGAAGATCCCAAAGACTCCTTCTATAAGGGAATTGGAGGGTTCTCAATGCCTGAGACACTCTTTGTAAAAGATGGGGAAGTAATCTTCCATAAGAGGGGGTTCATGAACTTGTCTGAAATGAGAGATTTAACCACTAGCCTAATAAATGGAACACTATGATTGAAGTAGAAATAGGATTCATCATCTCAGCATTCATTGCAGGTCTCGTTATGTTCTTGGCTCCCTGCACACTTCCTATTGTCCCCGCATATCTAGGATTCATTAGCGGTGTATCTCTTAAAGATCTTGCAAAGCTCGAAGGGGAGGAGCGAAGGAAAGCTCAAAGAAAGATTTTTCTAAACGGTGTCGCATTCATTCTTGGATTCACACTCATCTTTGTGCTCTTTGGAACTCTTGCTGGGCTTTTGGGAGAAGCGCTAGCACCTGTGCGAATATGGCTTGCTCGAATAGGTGGAGTATTTGTAATTCTCTTTGGACTTTTTATGCTTGGGGTATTTGATCTCAAGTTTCTTCAAACAGAGAAGCGACTCAAAGTTCCTTCATTTATGAAGCTCGGATCTCCAACAACTTCGTTTGGAATAGGGTCAGCGTTTGCATTCGGGTGGACTCCTTGTGTTGGTCCAATTCTTGCAAGCATTCTTCTTCTTGCTTCAACTTCCTCAACAGCATTTCAGGGAGGATTCCTGCTTCTTATCTTTTCTCTAGGACTTGCAGTACCGTTTCTTATTGTTGCTGCAGCAACAAGTTATGCGAGCTCATTTATTGAGAGAGGAGGGAAATTCTTAAAGTATGTCTCTATTATTGGAGGAATATTCCTTCTAGGTCTTGGAACATTGCTCCTTACAGACAATTTTGGTCTCCTTATTCAGTATGGATATCAATACTTTGATTTTCTAAACTACGAAGCATTACTAGATTACTTATAAAACATGACTGAAGAAAAACTCTTTATTCCAATTCTCTTGGGGACAAACAGAAAGGATCGTGCAAGTGAGAAGGTTGCATCATTAATTGCATCACATATTGCAGATAGCAGGGAGGACATTGAGACAGCTATTGTTGATGTGAAGGACTTTGCATTCCCGCTTGATAATTATGGTCAGGATATAAAAGAGCAGTTTCCGCAATGGAAAGAAACAATGACACGTGCAGACGGTCTCATTGTTGTTGCTCCAGAGTACAATCACGGGTATCCAGGTCCACTAAAAAGCGTATTAGATCTTTTGCATCATGCCGAGTATGCAAATAAAGTTGTTGGGTTTGCAGGAGTTTCTGCTGGCCCATGGGGAGGAACTAGGGTGATTGAAAACCTGCTGCCTGTAGTTCGTGAGTTAAAGCTTTCTGCAATTCGAACCGATTTACTATTTCCAAATGTACGAGGAGAGATAGAAAATGAGCAAACAAAAGAAAGAATAGACGGATTCTTGAATGACTTAGTCTTTGTGGGGAAGAGTTTGAAGTGGGGAAGAGAAAATATACAATAACAGTACAAAAAACAATACAATGCAAGTATTCTAAAATGGCTCTACAAAGGGCCTTTTTTAGTATAAAAGAGGTCTAAACACTTGACAAATACTACATATATGTATTATAATAGCGTCGCATTAATCTAATACGGTATATTAGTACCTTAATTCATTATGATGCATCTTATTACTTCGATCGCTATTGCGAGTTTTTTATTTGGAGGAACGCCAGTTGCTCCAGTCGCAGTAGACAATCTTAAGTCAGCTGAGGAAGGATACTTTCTCGCAGCGCACATTCCAAAAACATATACGGTTAAGCTAACTGGATACAACGCTCTTGAGGCGCAAACTGATGAGGATCCATTTACGACTGCTAGTGGTCTATACTCTAATCCTGAGATTATTGTAGCCAAGAGTCGTGACATCGACCTTCCGTTTGGTACGGTTGTAAAAATTGATTCAAGCAACCGAGAGCTAACAGGAAGTTGTGGTGTAGAGGTGGTGTCTGAGCAGATTGGATACCGAGTGATCGGAGACGTAACGCATGCACGTAAGTCGATGCAGATTGACGTTCTCCTAGATCATACAAAGCCTGTAGACCTAAACGGTAAGTTACTAAACCCAAGTATTATTCTTGGAATCTGTGAAGGAGTACAGATTGAGGTTGTCGGAAAGATTGATCTTGATAAAGTCCCCTCAACGCAGAAAGAACTAGCCAAGCTGATTGAAGGTTAAATTAAATGAAAAAGCACCCGCCATATGGCGGG
>DFOU01000005.1:37542-48935 GCA_002376865.1 Patescibacteria group bacterium UBA3533
GCCCCCGCCATATGGCGGGTGCTTTTGTGTGGGCAGTAAACAGAGGAGCATGCTTTATAGAGTACTATTGTAGGTAATGAATATAGCAGAAACTTTTTCTACAAAACCCATTTTAAGTGCGGCGCTAGGTCTTTTGGTGGTCGGAGGCGCTGGCTTTGGAATTCAGGTGATTTTCTCTGAGCCAGAGTACAAAGAAATACCAGTAGTTCGAAAGAATATTCAAACATCAGTATTTTTCTCAGGGTCAGTTGTTCCTGCAGACAGAGTGAATCTTTCTTTTGAAAGAACAGGCAAGGTTGCTTCAATTCCAGTCTCGGTTGGCCAATCAGTCTCGGTTGGTCAATCTTTACTTCGTTTAAATACCGGAACAGCCGCAGCATTACTTGAAGAAGCTCAGGCGCAAGTTGCTGTAGAGGAAGCTGCTCTAGATACTTTGATTAGAGGAACTCGAGAAGAAGAGTTGGCAGTTGCTCAAAAAGAAGTAGACGCTCAAGTAATTGCTGTTGTTGATGCGGAGGAAGAGTTGCAAAGAACTATAGTAGATGTGTTTAGTGATGTTGATACTGCAATTTATACATACACAGACAGAATGTTTACAGACCCTCAATCTAGTAGTCCTGAACTTCTTTTTACCGCTCGTGACACAGTTCGACAATCTTTGCTTGAGGCAACAAGAAAAGATATTGGTGTCCGTATTGAAGATATGCGCGCAAGCCTTAGTGGGAATAGCGTTAGTGAAGAAGAAGTGAATTACATTCTTTCAGAAGTTTCTTCGTATCTTGGCGAACTTGCTTTTTTGTTGGCAAATCGTGTGCCGATAGTAACGCCAACACAAGTAACGGTAGATGGTTGGCAAAGCAGTATTGGAACAGCTCGTGGAAATATTGAATCGTCACAGACAGTATTGCTTGGAAAAAAAATTGCACTTCGTGCAGCAATGGCAAAAAGATCAGTATTGGAACAACAACTGGCTCTATTGAAAGCTGGCTCAACACCACAGTCTGTTACAGAGCAAAAAGCTCGTCTTGCAAAAAGTGTTGCTGCAGCAAGTCGATATAGAGCAGAGCTTGAACAGCACATACTACAAAGTCCTATAAATGGGATTGTGAGTGATATTGCTGTTGAGCTTGGAGAGCTTGCTCAAGTAAATGCTTCAGCTGTTGAGATCTTGTCTGAAGGCTCATTTGTAATTGAAGCTGATGTTTCTGAACTGGACCTTCCCTTCATAAAGGTTGGAGACATTGCAGAGATAACCTTCGATGCGTACAGAGAATCTTTTGTGATTGCTGGAACAATTGTTTCAATTGATCCAGCAGAAAAAATTGTAAATGGAGTTCCAGCGTATGGGGTGACGCTACACATTGAGGATGATTCAGGAAGAATACGTTCAGGTCTTACCGCAAACATGGTGATTGAATCAATAGAGAGAGAAGAGGTCTTAACCCTTCCCGTTGAAGCCTTTGTAGAAATAGAAGGGGAGCCGCATGTGTTTTTTGGGCCAGAAGAAGCACGAGATTTTGTAAAAGTGGAGGTTGGAATTCAAGGGCGAGATGGGACCGTAGAGGTCATTGCGCCACTTGAGGAGGGAGATAAAGTCCTTGTTAAGAAATAATGAAACCAATACAAACAGCACTTTTCTTGGCAAAACGTTTTATTTTGCGTGCAAACTTAAGTACAACACTTTTGGTTGTGGTTGTTATGGCGCTCACTTTTTTAAATCTTGTCTTCGTGAGTGGAATTTTGGTAGGACTTATTGAAGGGTCTAGTCGTGATTACACTCGATATTATTCAGGTGATGTACTGGTTAGCAACTTACCAGACAAAACCTTTATCGAACGGAGTAGTGTAATTATCAGTGCATTAAGCGATCACCCAGATGTCATTTCTTTTTCTCCACGTTATATAGAGTCAGCAACAGTAGAGGCAAATTACTTACAATTAACAAAGCGTGATCGACTAAGAGATACTGTTGGAGCTGAATTAGTTGGTATTGATCTTGCTCGTGAAGAACTTGTAACAAACCTTTCTGAATTCGTTACGATAGGAGAATATCTCGCACCAGGAGATGAGGGAGTTGTTGTTGTTGGTGCTGAGCTCCTTGAAGAATACTCTCCGATATCCTTTGCTGGATTTGAAACTATTTCCGGCATAGAGCCAGGAAGTAAGCTTCGAATTAATCTGGGAGACAGGACTAAAGAAGTTACTGTGAAAGGAATAATAGAGAGTAAATCAGGGCCGGTGGAACGAAGGTTGTATTTTCCAGAACGTGAGTTGAGGCAGTTTATTGGAAGAACAGATTTTAATGTAGATGAAATTGCAATACTTGCCTCAAATGGGCCAGAGACACTTCGTGACTCTCTTCTTGCCCGAGGCTTTGGAGATTTTGCTCTTATCAGAACTTCAGATGAAGCACAGGGAGTTTTCTTCAATGAAATTAAAGGAACGTTTTCTATTTTAGGGAATGTTATTGGAACCATCGGCCTAATTGTTGCAGGAATTACAGTATTTATTGTTATTTTCATTAACGCGATTACACGTCGAAGGTATATTGGAATTTTAAAAGCGATTGGAATTACACGGTTTACGGTTGAGTGGACGTATGTATTTATTGCATTGTTCTATGCTCTTGCTGGGACCGTGCTAGGACTACTTATTTTGTATGGGATACTGGTTCCATACTTTGATCAAAATCCAATCGATTTCCCCTTCAGTGATGGAATACTTGCTATCACTACGGAAGGGGTTGTTGTCCGAGCGGCTTTGTTAATGATGGCAACATTTATCGCTGGATATTTACCAGCTCGTATCATCGCAGGGGGTAACACGCTTAATGCAATACTAGGAAGATGATTTTAGAAGCAAAAAACATAAAAAGAATTTTTGGAGAAGGGGATACAGCTGTCCGCGCAGTTGATGGTATTTCTATAACTATTAATGATGGCGAATATGTTGCAATAATGGGGAAAAGTGGAGCGGGGAAAAGTACATTGTTGTACCAACTCTCAGCACTTGATATGCCAAATGAAGGCTCAGTGAGTGTTTGTGGGACAGACGTTACAAAATTAAATGAGAAGGAACGAACCCGGTTTCGTTTAAACAATCTGGGATATGTATTTCAAGACTATGCCCTTGTTCCTGAATTAAGTGCTGCAGAAAATGTAATGCTCCCACTCCTAATGAGAGGAATTTCACATGTAGAGGCGCACAAAGCAGCGGTTGAGGTGCTCTCAAAATTCGGTCTTGCAGAACGTTCAGAAAATCTACCGTCACAACTTTCTGGAGGAGAGCAGCAGAGAGTTTCTATTGCTCGTGCTGTTGTACACAAGCCAAAGATTTTGTTCGCTGATGAGCCAACAGCAAGTCTTGATACAGCAACTTCAGAAATTGTTCTTTCATACCTTGATGAGTTAAATAAGGCTGGGCAAACCATTGTCATGATTACGCATGAAAAAGAATATTCGCTAAGAGCAAAACGCATAATCGACCTTGAAGATGGAAAGGTAAAGAGTGATATCTTGCAATGAAAAACACCCCCTTGCGGGGGTGTTTTTCATTTGTTTATGCTCGAGCTACGTTTGTGGCGTTAGGTCCCTTAGGTCCGTCACTTACCTCAAATGTAACTGCGTCTCCTTCACGAAGGTCGTTGAACTCTGTGTCGTTAAGCTCGTTTGCGTGGAAGAAAAGATCTTTGTCTCCCTCATCCGGCTTAATGAATCCAAAACCTCGGTCAGTAACACGAGCGATTGTTCCTTTGTTCATTTCTGCAAGAGAAATTATCTACTAACTCAAAACCTTGGTAGAAAAATTTCTCACCAGAATGCTTTGATTGGTGCACAGTAGTATGAAAGTCTTTGAATGTCAATAGAGTTTTGCCCAAAAGGGGATAGAGAAGAGTCTTCTGTATAATCCGATTTTTGTTCGGTGAATAGAGAGGGCAAATGCTTTGGTTTCAAAAGTCTTTCCAAGGCGCATTGCAAGGGTCCTCATGTACGTTCCAGAGCCAACCACTGCTCGTATTTTGAGCACCTGGAAGCCTCTGCATGTATTAGGAAGAAGATTTTTCCATTCTTCACGTATCTCATCTTGCCTGAAATCTGCACCAAGCGCCTTTTCTGGAAGAGTTGAACGGGGAATAGAAGAGAGTCTATCTTGTATATAGTTTGTAAGGTATGCAGATGAGATAAATCGCGTGTCCATAAGTTCTAAATGATAAATAGTTTCTTCGTGTGTTGGAATTTCAATAGTGTCGAGCGTCTTTTCAAGTGCGTATACAAAAAGAGGTTTTCCATTAACTGGTTTTGATGAAAAGTGCGGATATTCACGAACGTGAGTGCCAAGCTCAGCTCTTAGTGCTTTTTGAATAATATTATTAGAGAGGCGTGTTTCTTGGAGAGCTTCTTTTGGAAGACCAAGAATATCTCCTGTGTCAGTTTCGATATCAAGAAGCACCTCGATGATGTATTCCTTATCAAGTCCTAGGTATTTTTCTCTCTGTCTTGTTTCTTCTCCTATAAGCACAAGAAGCTTTCCACTTGCCATGGGGTCAAGCCGTCCAGCGTAGGTCGCTTTTTCTTTTGTTGATCGTTTGATCGCTTCAAGAGGAGTTTCCCCAACTTTTTTCTGAACAATTTTAGGCATTCCAGGCTTCGAGACCTCCTTCGAGTGCTTCAATATCAAAACCTTTCTGTGAAAGTTCTCGTGCAATGATTTCGCATCGTCCACCAACCTTACAGACTGTTACAATCTTCTTATCTTTTGGAAGATTTCCTTTTTTTGCTTCAACAAAGACTTTTCCCATTGGCATGTTTTGTGCACCAGGGATAGTTTGTGTGCTTTCAAATTCATCAGCCTCACGCACATCTAGGATGGTAATATCATCAGCATTTTCAATATGCTGTCGTAGTTTTTCTGCATTCATATACTGACATTATAACTTTCTTGCATCGTATGCCCAATGAATGAGAGATTGACGTTGTTTTGGTCTGCAAGAATAATCTTTTTTCTTACAATTTTTAACAACTTGGGCTGCGTGTCTTTTATATGCTTTCCAGCGTTTAATTTGTCTATCATCATCTTCATGCCGTCGTCCCCTATAGTATCTGCAATACCATTGGAACCACCCTCGAGGATCATCTTTATGTATCCAGCCTTTTTCTCTCCAAACAGAAAGAGGCTGTGATGCATTAAGTCCAAAGCAATTTAAATCTTTATGCCGTTTTTTATCCGGAGAGAGTTTTGCTTTTGTAAACCAGCTCTTTGGGAATTCTTTTGCACCATCTGTCATATATAGCCCTCCAAAAGAACCAAGCTCCAACATTTCTTTTGGAGTAAGGTTTGGCTTAAAGTCTTTGTGAAAATTTTTTCCCTCGGGTTCTGTGAGGTAGTACGTATAGTTTTGAAACATGTCACGCACAGTAATCTTTTTTCTCATGCTTCTTAGTATACAAAAAATGGGCTAATAGCCCATTTGTTTTACTTACGCCCCATTTGCCACCCGTTGAAAGCCATTACTGCGGCCACAACTCCGATAACAAGACTTGCCCACAGAGGGAGGTCGTATGTTCCGATTGTCAGATCCCAAGATCTAAAGAATCGAAGGAGGTGTAGTGCACCACCGATTCCAAAAAGAATGGCAGCAAGATTAAAGAAATCTTTTCTCTTCATGTGAATTTTTATTACTTATAAACTTCCTACGTATACTGAGTGTAGCAATAAAGTAGTTAAAGTTTTGTAGGAAAAACTTTTTTTGTTGATATACTTTCTGTATATGACGCTCATTCAAATAGTTTATCTATACCTTCTTACCGTACCAGTATTTTTTATCATTGATCTTATATGGCTTGGTGTGCTTGCAAAAGATTTTTATCAAAAACAAATTGGGTTTTTACTTGGTCCAGTTAATTGGGTGGCAGCGTTAGTGTTCTACCTCTTCTTTATTGTTGGAATTCTTGTTTTTGCAGTACTTCCTGCACTTGATAGTGGCAGTTTGATTAAGGCACTAGCGCTCGGGGTATTCTTTGGATTTATTACATATGCCACGTATGACCTTACAAACCTTGCGACCCTTAAAGACTGGCCATTTACAATCGCGGTAGTCGATATCATCTGGGGTTCAGTACTTTCGGGTTCTGTTGCAACCATCAGTTATCTTATTGGCTCACGACTCTTCATCTAAATGGATATCTTCTTTCTTCTTGGCGTCACAGCAATTGCTGTTGTTGTGTATGTTACATTTTGGTTTCTTCTCTCACTTCTTTTGAAGCGAAATGATTTAGCAGATATTGCATGGGGGCCAGGTATTTTTTTGGTTGGTCTCGTAGGGTTTTTCTTTTCAGAGGAGGGTATCTCGTTATTGCTCACTATTTTAATGGGTATTTGGGCTTTTCGTTTGGCACTTCGTATAGCCCTTCGAAATCTAAAGAAAAAAGAAGATCGTAGGTATAAAGAGCTTGCTGCTTCCTGGGGGAAGTGGTTCTTGTTGCGCAGTTATCTGCAGGTCTTTTTATTGCAGGGAATGCTCATGATTTTTGTGGGGTACCCAGCGTTGCACGTTGCTGCATTTGGAAGTGAAATGTCAGTACTTGTGTATCTCGGACTTGCTGTTTGGCTTATTGGATTTTTCTTTGAAGCAGTTGGAGATTATCAACTTGATCAGTTCTTAGGAAATCCAGAGAACAAGGGAAAGATCATGCGATATGGTTTGTGGAAATATACAAGACACCCAAATTATTTTGGAGAAGTAACACAGTGGTGGGGGATATTCCTAATGATTATTCTTGCTCCTTGGGGCATCGCTGCAATTGTGAGTCCGCTTATGATTACGTACCTTATTCTTTTTGTGTCAGGCATTCCTATGTTGGAGCGTGCCTTTCTTGGAAATACTGAGTTTGAGGAATATAAAAAACGCACAAGTGCGTTTTTCCCATGGTTTGTAAAAGGCGACTCTTAAATTCCTGGTGCAAAGAATTCTCCAAGGAAGAATGGCCAAAGAATGATTGCAAGAAGTCCTTTAAAGAAACTTAGCTGCAAGAATCCAATGGTAAATAGCCATGCAGCAAACCAGAATCCTTCAAAGAAATAATGTGTAATTTTTATTTTTTGCATATGTTTTATTATACACTTTTTGCTTTCTCCCACTCCTCATTAAATTTTCCCATCCACTCTTTTTTATTTTCTGGCGTTGCTCCTTCAATAATTTCTTTGTGATCAGACATATAGTGAGGGTGCATTGCATCCATCATATTCTCTGGTGTATCTGCGGTAAATTCTTTATCACAGTCTGGACATGTCATTTTTTTCATATGCGTTAATTATAACAAAGCCCCGCATGTGCGGGGCTTTGTTTACAGTTTGATATCAATTTCTGCTCCTTCTCGAAGTTTTTGGATAACTGTTCCAAGGAATTGTTGCATTTTTCCTTGCCCAAGCTCCATTTTTAGTTGCGTTTTTATCTCGTCAAATTTAGGAGCTCCTTCCTTTGAAGCAAGATGCTCATCGTATAGCTTCTGCGCTTCCTCGTCAGTTGCTTCAAGATCCTGTCCTTCGAAAATTTCTTTGTAGTACTGATCGATAGTTCGTTGCCTTGTGATTGTGTCTTTAAGACCTTCTTTTGTAAGGCTCATTCCTTCAAGTTGCTTTGCAAATGTTTCCTCATCTGGGAATTTTGCTGCAATAGCATCAAATTCTTTTTGTACGTCTTCATCCTTTACGCTATATCCTTTCTCTTTTGCGGCAGCAAATATAAGTTCATCGTTTACAAGTTGCTGTGCCACCATCTTTTCAAACTGAGCATACTTATCAGCATCAGCTTTATCTGGTGTTGGAATGTTTGGATTGTGAGAGAGTTGTGCCAGCTGTGCATCAAGCATCTCGCGTGTAATTTCTGTTCCGTTTACGGTTGCAATAGTCATAGTCTGCACAGGCTATCATGTAAGAAGCCCATGGTAAAATGCCACCCATGACCCAAAGAGAAGCTCTCGATATTTTAAAAGCAGGCCGAAATGTATACCTTACTGGTCCTGCTGGAAGCGGAAAGACGTATGTGCTTAATAAGTACATACAATACTTAAAAGAGAGGGGAGTTACTGCTGCAGTTACAGCTTCTACTGGTATAGCAGCAACACATATAGGAGGTATGACCATACATTCATGGAGCGGCATTGGCATCAAAGATACGCTCTCAGATTCTGATATTGATCTTCTTGTGCAAAAGGAACATCTTTTTAAACGATACGAAAAAACAAAAGTTCTTATTATTGATGAGGTTTCCATGATGCATCCTGAGATGTTTGATGCGCTCGATAGGTTAGCCAGGGCAATGAAAATGAATGAAAAGCCTTTTGGAGGAATGCAAATTGTATTATCTGGTGATTTCTTTCAGCTTCCACCAATAACAAAGGGGGGAGGGAGTATCTATGTAGATAGTTCAAAGGCTTGGAAGAGTATGGATATTCGTGTGTGTTATTTGGAGGAGCAGCATAGACAGCAAGGAGGATCATTGGAAAATATTTTATCCGAAATACGAGATGGAGAAATTTCATACAGCACACAGGAGACATTCGAAGAGTTGTTGCAAAATAGGGAGAGAAGGAGCGGAGAGCCAACCCGCTTGTATACACACAATGCAGATGTAGACGCTATTAATGAAGCAGAGCTTGAGAAGCTCGAGGGAGAGCTCTTTTCATACGAAATGGATTCAAGAGGGAAGGCAAATCTTGTAACAAGTCTTTCAAAAAGTATTTTGGCACCACAGTATTTAAATATTAAAAAAGATGCAATTGTAATGTTTGTAAAGAATTCCTTCGAAGAAGGATACGTAAATGGAACTCTTGGGAAGGTTGTTGATTTTGAAGATGGAATGCCTGTGGTTGAGACATATACGGGGAAGAGGGTGGTCGTGTCTTCTGCTACGTGGGAGATTCAAGATGATGGAAAAGTATTAGCTGCGGTAGATCAACTACCTATACGTCTTGCCTGGGCTATTACTGTACACAAGAGTCAGGGAATGAGTCTTGATGCAGTGGAGATGGATCTTTCAAAATCTTTTGTGCCAGGGCAAGGATATGTAGCACTTTCAAGACTTCGTGATATTGAAGGACTCACGCTTCTTGGGCTTAATCGTATGGCACTCACGGTAGATCCATATGTAATTGAACTTAATAAGTGGCTATTAAATGAGTCTTTAAAGTGGTCTAAGAGAATCGCAAGGTTTAGTAAAGAAGAGTTTGCAAAAATGCATGAAGAGTTTGTAGATAAGTGTGGCGGAACAAATGATGAAAGGGAAATAGCAAAGAACAAAGCGGCAAAGGAAGTAGAGTTTGAGCAAGCAGTCCCATCTCACCACAAAACTCTTGCATTGCTTGAAGAGAAGATGAGTCTCAAAGATGTGGCAAAAGAGCGGAAGGTAACAAAAGCAACAATTATTTCTCATCTAGAGAAGTTAAAGAGTGAAGGTGTTGGAGATTTTGAGTATCTAAAACCCAAAAGCCTTGCAGCAATGAAAAAGGTAATAAAGGAAGAGGAGAAATTATCTTCTGCGCACAAGAAGTTGAAAGGGAAATATACGTACGAAGATTTGAGACTTGCACGGTTGTTTCTGTAGGTAGTATCGCAATGTACTAAAGGTGAATTCTAAAATAATAGAAAATTTTTATGTAGTAGGCAGTTAACAAAAAGTTTTTAGTGTAATATGAAAGGATATATTTAGAATGATTGGTATGGAAAAATTATGGAAAGGTGTCGGATTGATTGTGGTGGTACTTATAATAATTGCAGGGCTGTCTCTTACTGCTACACAAAAACTATTTTTGGCAGCTTGGGACAAAATACCGGCAAGTAGTATTTTTCAATTTTCTCAAAATCAAGAAGATGACCCAAACATTGTTTACATTCTTTTAGACGATTGGCGTTGGGACATGTACAAGCATTCAGTTCTTGAAACTCCAAATATAGACAATCTTGTTGAAGAGGGTGTTACGTTTAAAAACTCTTTTGTTACAACGCCTGTATGTGCAGCAAGTCGAGCTTCTATACTCACAAGTCAATATGAGCGTACGCATCAATACAACTTTAAAGAAGTTGGTGTTCCTGAGGAACTTATGGAGATAAGTTATCCAAAACAATTAAAGGATCAAGGATACTACACAGGATATGTTGGGAAATATCAAACACATTCAAATGTTCCAAGTAATGAATTGTTTAATGAGATAGACCGAGTCTTTTATGATCCTGATTTTGGAACAGGAGAGGGAGAGGTGCATCAAACAGTTCGCATAAAAGAAAGTGCAAAAGACTTTATACGTCGTAGTGCACAAAATGGACCATTTGCACTTTCGGTGAGCTTCTTTGCTCCACATGCAGCTGGGCCAGATGAAATTCGTCAATTTGTCCCAACGCCCGAATTCGATGAGGGGTTATATGAAGATGTTGGTGATTTGAAAGATGAACTACCGTTGCGACTTACAGAAAGCGCGTTCTTAATTACACAACCAGACTTTCTCTTTAGCCAGTTCAATGCCATGAAAGAGTATTGGAGGTATCGTTGGAGTGAGTGGTCTCCTGGAGAATGTGAACAATTGGATGGTGCGTGTAATGAAGATAAGTATGATCAGAATCTAAAAGATTACTTCAAACTTATTACTACTGTAGATGATGCCATTGGAGAGATTAAAAGCGAGCTTGACGCACAGGGTATAGCTGAAAATACTATCATCATAGTGCATAGTGACAATGGTTTTTTTCTAGGAGAACGAGGGTTTGCAGGGAAGTGGCTTCCATATGAAGAGTCAATACGTGTTCCGCTTATTGTCTATGATCCAAATAATTTTCTAGAAAGGGGTTCTGTACGCGAGGAAATTGCACTTAATATAGATATTGCACCAACCATTCTTGAATATGCTGGAGTAGGGGTTCCAGACAAATATTCAGGGGAAAGCCTGGTTCCTCTTGTGCGCGGAGAGGGTGGCGGTTCGTGGAGGACAGACTTTCTAGTTGAACACCTGCTACAGTGTGAAGAATCTAAGGGTTATGAGAACTTTCTAATTCATGAGGGGGTTCGAACTGAAGATTGGAAGTACACAAGGTATCCAGATTACAATCTAAGTGGAGAACTTCCTCGCCGAACTAGTTGGTATGTCGGGAACGAAGACTCTTATGAAGAACTATATTATATTGGCTCTTGTAACCTGGAAGATAATAATTATGTTGTAAATCTTTCAGCTCAGTGTGAGCGAGAAAATCTTGCAAATTCAGAACAACATCAAGGTATTTTATCAATGCTGCGTGCAAGAACAGATGAACTAATTCTTACACATCTTGCAAAAGACATAGATAATACAGATACAGAAACTGCAATCTCGTATACGTTACCAGACACAGAAACCACCTGGTATGAA
>DFOU01000008.1 GCA_002376865.1 Patescibacteria group bacterium UBA3533
TCTGACTCTCGGCGAGATAGAAACAAAGGGTAGGAAGATAGCAGTGCTGGGAGACATGCTAGAGCTCGGACAGTACGCTACCAAAGCACACGAAGATATCGGTGAGCTGGCTGCAAAAAACGCTGACTTTTTGGTCACTATCGGTGTACGAGCACGAAAGATTGCCGAAGGGGCATTGGAGAATGGTATGAATGAAAAAAACATTTTGCAGTACGACTTAGTAGATAGAGCGGCCGGTGAAGTACAAAACCTGCTCGAGGAGGGAGACATAGTGCTAGTGAAGGCTTCGCAGAGTATAAGAGCCGAGAAGTTTGTGGAAGAGATTATGGCTGAACCGGAGCGCGCAGAGGAGCTTCTGACAAGGCAGAGCCCAGAATGGAAGAATAAGTGATTACCCTCAGCTCGTCTCATAACTTTGTTGCGCATTCACAAAGCACACTCACCGTATGACTTATCGTTTCGTGTTCTTTGTCTCGTGCACCTCGTTATGAGACGACCAAGAAGGCAGTCTAGATTTTTATAGACGCACATTCAAAATGTGTTGCAATAATTTGCAGTATTGATTACGCTTCTTGTTTGTGGTGATATAGAAAGATATGGAAAGAATAAATACAAGAAATTTCGTTTTGGCACTTTTTATGGCCGTGGCCATGTTTGTAGCATTCGTGCCGAGTGCATCGGCGCTTAGTTATGTACCGAATGACTATCATAGCCAGAGACAAGCTTTACTAGATCAAATACAGGTATTGCTGGCTGAGATAATGCGCCTTGATAACTCCAACACCTATTATTACACATACACCCCAAGCACATCGTATGGAGGTGGGCGTGTACTAGGCACCTCGCTTAGTTATGGACTAGCAGTTAACACACTGAATCCTAAGTGGGTGACCGACGACCGCGCAGAAGTATACGGAGATGTAGACCTCAATGGTGAAAGCTATGCTTATGTATGGTTTGAGTACGGTGAGACAACCAGTATGAACAAAGACACTCGCCGTGAAAGAGTGGATAGATACGACAACATTTTCTACGCTGAGCTGAGTAACTTACGCGACGACGAGCGCTACTACTACCGGGCAGTGGCAGAGAGACCAGGTGGTAGCAGAGTGTACGGACATACCCTCTCCTTTGACACACTCGATGGCGGTAGAAGCAGTAGCCGCCACGACGACGAGCCCGAGGCAGATACCTACAACGCAGAAGACATTGACCGCTACGATGCCCTCCTACGCGGGCGAGTAGATATGAACGACTTCCGCAATGGTCGAGTGTTCTTTGTCTACGGAGAAGATGAAAATCAGATAGAAGACGTGGAGCGTGACTACGATACCTACACCGAGGTGGATGAGGACGGTGACGATTTGCAGAAGGTAAGTGTAGACAGCGACTTAGACGGGCGTGAGACCTACGAAAAGACCGTCTATGGTCTCGACCGTAATACCGACCACTACTACACCATCTGTGTACAGTACGAGGATGATGATGACGATGATCGCCTGGTCTGTGGTAATGTAGAGCATTTTGAGACGAATTAATATAAGCAAAAAGGCCGACGCGAAGCGCCGGCCTTTTTGCTACACTGGTAATCATGGAAAAAAAGATAAGGGTAGGAATATTATTCGGAGGTCAGTCAGCCGAGCACGAAGTATCGCTGCAATCAGCGAAGAATGTTATCGACGCAATCGATAGAGACAAGTACGAAGTGGTGCCAATCGGCATCACCAAGGAGGGTAAGTGGCTTATTGGCAATGAGAGCGAACTACTTCTAAATGCCAACGACCCAAAGCTCATTGCCCTCAACCAAGGCAGTGAGTCAGTTTCCATTACGCCAGCCTCTAAAGGCGAGCTCAATAGTGCTGTGGGTGGAAGGGTAGATGTGGTGTTCCCAATACTCCATGGCCCTATGGGAGAGGATGGTACGGTGCAGGGCCTCTTGAAGCTCGCAGGAGTGCCTTGTGTGGGTGCTTCTGTGCTCGGTTCTGCCATCGGCATGGATAAGGATGTAATGAAGCGCTTGCTGCGTGAGGCGAACATCCCGGTAGCTAATTTCATAACCTTACGTAGAAATGATGAGTTGAAGGTGGAGGAAGTAGTAGAGGGTCTCGGCTTGCCACTTTTCGTGAAGCCGGCCAATATGGGCTCGTCTGTCGGAGTAAGTAAGGTGGAGAGCGAAGATGAGCTGCAAAAGGCCGTAGAAGAAGCCTTTCTCTACGATACTAAGGTACTAATCGAGGAGGCAATCAAAGGTAGAGAGATAGAGTGCTCAGTACTTGGCAACAGTGACCCTATTGCATCTACTCCAGGGGAAGTAGTAGCAAGTCACGATTTCTATTCCTACGAAGCCAAGTATATTGATGAAAATGGCGCAGCCTTAAGTATTCCGGCAAACATAGATAGTGAAACTATTGAAAGAATACAAGAAATGGCAGTCAAGGTATTTAAAACACTAGAATGCAGTGGTCTAGGTAGAGTGGACTTCTTTCTTGAAGAAATGGGCGACCTAAAGGTGATAGAGATAAACACCATCCCCGGCTTCACTAAAATCAGCATGTATCCACAACTCTGGGAAGCTAGTGGTATCTCATATAGTGCACTCATCGATAAACTCATCCAACTCGCTATAGAAAAACATGAAGGGGAGGAAGGTTTGAAGACGACTTTTGAAGCTTAAAACCTTATATACATTTATATGTATATATAAATGTATATATGAAAATGGGTGCTAGAATGATTGTATGGCAAGAAGAATTCTAAACGAACGAAATGTTCGCAAAATAGGTATACGAGGTACTAGCTACAGCGTAACCCTACCAATCGAGTCTATTCGCAAGTTAAAGTGGCGTGATGGTCAAAAGGTAGTGGTAGAAGAAAAAGGCAAAACCCTCATTATTCGAGATTGGAAGGAGTAGACCTATAAGTCACATTATTACACTACACTTCTTCCAAAACAAAGGTGTCTGATTTCTTTCTCATTGTGTTGCAGGGCAAACCCGTTTTCCTCTTACATCTCTTTGCACGCCTTCGCCGCCCTTGTTGTATAGAGACGAAGTCTCGTTTTGTGACCCTACGGGGGATGATCCCACAGTTTCTAATTCGTTACACTCATAAGAACTGCTGGACGCAGCTCGACTGTTTTATTTTCTAGGAAAGGGAAAATAAAACATGTCTCCGCTGGTTCAATTCCCACGTAACAGTGTGAAGGCACTGTTACTCGTAGGGTCACGAACAAAAATGGCGCCTAATGACGCTCATTTTTGTACTCGTGACCCTACGGGGAATTGGTCACCTTCACATCAATATTTTTCGACTTCGTCTTAAAATATTGTGTTACGCGACCCCGCCGCTTCTGTGCAAAGTTTAATGAATTAAACTTTGGCTTCGCCAGAAGCTCTTTTCAATTCCCCGTAGGGTCTACAAACAGCAACAGCTGGAACACGTTCGTGTATCCAGCTGGCTGATTTGTGACCCTACGGGGAATCGAACCCCGGTTTCCGCCGTGAGAGGGCGATGTCCTAGCCGCTAGACGATAGGGCCTGTTTGTGTCGTGGAATATACCATGGAAATTTATATTTGAAAACGCCACACTGCTTTCTGCAATGTGGCGTTTATGGAACCGTTTGAAAACAAACGATTAGCGGCGTTTGGTGATCCTGGTGTCAAATTCGGAGCGACCAGAAGGAACAAGAACTCCTCCAACCGGTCTCCTCGAGTCTGGAGGGCCCGCAAGGACAAGGTCCTTCTTGACTCCAAGCCGTGCCATCGTTTCTTCACGTGTTTCCTTTTTCGGCATTATCTACCCTTCCCATAAAGATCAAATCGCCCAATCGGCGACCAAATCAACATACCACTAACGCTTTTTCCATTCAACATCTTGTCGCACCAGAAGCTCTGAAGCTCTACTCTTATCTTGCAAAAGTGCTTCTGTTATTTTCTCCATTCGTACCCCTTGAGATCCTTTTACCAAAACCACGTCTCCACTCTCTACCTTTTCTATTAAAAACTCTGCTGCCTCCTCTGATGTATTAAAGTGCACCATATTCTTCTTTGCCATACGAGCTTTATTTGCTCCATCTGCAATCCCTTTTGCCCGCAACCCTACCGTTACAAGCAAGTCTGCTTTCTTTGCCGCACACCTTCCCACGTGCATATGCTCATCCATTGAAAATGTTCCAAGCTCCAACATATCTCCAAGTACTACAATCTTCTCTCCTGCCGCCTGAATCTCATTAAGCGTATCAAGTGCTGCGATCATAGCTACAGGAGATGCGTTGTATGAGTCATCAATAAGGAGTGTGTTCTTAATACCCTCGTGCACTCTCATGCGACCTTGTGGAGGAGTATATCCTTGAATTGCTTCACAAATCTGACTAGGGATAAGATCAAATACAAGTCCTGTGGCATATGCACCAAGAGCTGGATATAGTTGATGTTTCCCTGCTGCTCCATTTACAACCACGCACTCACGCTTCCCGTCCCGAATGATATCTGCGGAAATTCCTTTTGGAGTGTTTCCATCGTAGACAAGACCTTTGTACTCTCCAACAATGTCTGCATTCTCTTTAAGCCCATACGTTATTACGTTTGCGCCAACTCCCTTTGCAAGCTCAGCTGCAAACTCATCATCCTTACTGTAAATAAGCGTGCCGTCCACACCTAAACTATGTGCTGGAGAGAATTCTTCTTCTCGAGTTTGGTCAGGTGAAGCGTACGCCTCTACATGAACTGGAATACTTGGAAGCTTTGTCACAATAACGACATTAGGTGTAATCCAATCCATCATTCCTTTTACGTCTCCTGGCTTATCTGCTCCAACCTCTAGTACTAAAATTTTTGGATAATGATTCTTTGAAAAAATAAGAAGAAGTCCCTCTACAATTACTTTCATCCAGAGAACGTGACTGTTCCAAGGATTCTCACATCCCAAAATTGTGAGAGGAACTCCTGTCTCAGAGTTGTAACTTTTTTGACTCTTGCGAACAAAAAACTGCTGCTCCAATACATGAGCAACAGCATCTTTCATTGAGGTCTTTCCAACACTTCCAGTAACCACAACAATCGTTGGTTTATATTTCTTCAACACCATCTTTGCTTCGAGAGTGGTGATGGCAACAATGATGGATTTAAGGAAGGTTTTCATAAATTCGGTCAGGCTCTACATCGTAATAATTTGTGAGGAAACTTACAAGGTCTATAAAAGGATGAGTGAGGGTTTGTGAAGCATAGCGAACTTCCTTCGGCTCTACTGTATAGAGGAAGATCAAGAACTCTGGATCATATGACGGAAAGTATCCAAAGAATGAATGTAGGTACCTGTCCTCATAGTACCCTCCGTCAGGGGATGCAATCTGTGCAGTTCCTGTCTTTGCGGCAACACTCATAGAATCAATCTTTACCGTTCCACCAAGCAATGCATCATCCACTACCTTTGTAAGCATTCTTGAAACTATCTGTGATGACTCTTCTTTAAAGATTCGCTCATCAAGACCCCACCCAAGCTTTGTAATAAGTCCTGATGGATGACGAATCTCTCTCCCAACATGAGGTTGGACGAGTACTCCTCCATTTGCCACAGCAGAAAGTGCTCTAACAGCACCTATTGGTGTTAGGGCAATTCCCTGTCCAAAAGATGCCGTGATGTACTCTAGCTCTCTTGGAGAATCGAGGTTACTTGTAAGCCCCTTTACTTCATTTGGAAGATCAATTCCTGTCTCCTCTCCGACATGAAGATTTTTTAGATATGACCTAAATCTGTCTGTTCCCATTTCCTGCACAATGTATGCCACACCTGTGTTTAGAGACTGACTCAACACCTCCTGTATTAATACCTCTCCTCGTCCTTTTCCATCAAAGTTTGAAATGGTTGCCCCGTCTACAGTTAACTTTCCTCTATCTACATACGTTGTCTCTTCGGTAATAGCACCGCTATCTATTCCTGCTGTTACGGTAATGGGTTTAAAAATAGATCCAAACTCATAAACATTCGCAACAAGAGGGTTTTTATAATATCCAGCATTTGCCTCCTCAAACTTATTGAGATCAAATGTCGGGTACGATGCCATAGCATAAATAGCACCAGTCTTTGGATTAATAATTACCCCTGCAGTCTCTCTACTATTCCACTCATCATGCAGGTCTGTAATAACTTCCTCTAGCTGCCCCTGCACTGTTGGCTCAAGCGTTGTTACAAGATGACCTTCCCGTGTGCTATCTCGATCAAAGATAATGCTTCCAAGGTTTGCAAA
This sequence comes from Patescibacteria group bacterium UBA3533, assembly GCA_002376865.1. GTDB lineage: Bacteria > Patescibacteriota > Minisyncoccia > Phycocordibacterales > Phycocordibacteraceae > Minusculum. The sequence goes on from DFOU01000008.1 coordinate 6,246, forward strand.
CACTTCTGCAAAGAAATTCACATACAAGGACTTACTTTGTCTGTTCAAGACATCTTCGTAGTAGCGCTCAAGCCCATAGCGTCCTGCGAGCTGGTTCTCATCATATGCAGTAAAACCAATAGTGTGTGCTGCTCGTGTATCTCCTGGATAGTATCGCCACCTATCACGTACCAAAATAACTCCTGGGATGTCAGCTTCGAGAATTTCTCTCCCAACCTCATCTTTTACCTCATGTAAGATTTCCTCATATGGATCATCTACTTTATTTGCCCGGTACAAAAATGCATCTTCTGTTATCTCTACAAATTCTGAAAGCTTCGCGTAGGCAATATCTGGATTTCCTATCTCTTTTGGATTAATGGCCAGTGTAAATCCACTCTCAAGTGTGGCAGCACTAATGAGTGATTTATCCTTTCGTGTATAGAAAATACTTCCTCTATCAAATGGAGCCACAAGAGCACTTACGTATTGCCGCTCAGCTCGCACACGAAACTCTTCCCCGTATACTATCTGCACCACATACAAACGTATTAAAAAAACAGCGACTATAAGAAAAATAAAAATGCTTACAATACGCAGTCGCGCACGCAACTTAGCTCTCGTCATATAGTGTAAGTGTACGCCCTGGGGCAATTCTTACAAAATGCTTTTTCTTCACTGGTGAGAGGTCAGATTCTCCACGAGCAGCTCGTGCTATAGAAGTACTCTCTTTTAGGAACTCTGACTCTAGATCAGCTACATGAGCTGCCCTAATTTGTGATTGGTACTGAATGTTCTTTCGTGCAGTTACGTGGAAAACTGTTGCTGCAACAAGATACATATACGCTACTACTAGTACAAAAAATGCCACTGCAAGTGATGCAAGAATTTTCTTTTCAGTCGGATGTGTTACTGCAAGAATTTTTTTCATGATTTTACAAATACCCTAAGTTTGGCGCTTCGTGCTCGAGGATTCTCTACAAGCTCTTCTTTACTTGGTGCAATTGGCTTTTTGGTAAGCGGCTTTCCTATTCCATCCCTTTGCAAGCTTTCAAAGAAACGCTTTACGATTCGATCCTCAATACTGTGGAATGTAATTACTGCGATCCTTCCACCTGGAGCCAATACTTTTGCTGCTCCCTCAAGTCCGTCCCGAAGTGCATCTAGCTCATCATTTACTGCAATCCTTAGCGCTTGAAATGTCTTTGTTGCAGGATGAGCTTTTCGGTGCCGATACCAGACTGGAACTGCATGCTTTACGATTGTTGCGAGTTCCTTTGTTGTTTCAATCTCTTTCTCTTCTCTTGAAAAGACAATTGCCCTGGCGATACGTCGAGCAAACCGCTCCTCTCCGTATGCAAAGATAATGTCTGCAATCTTATCCTCGTCGAGAGTATTTACGATGTCTTTGGCAGTAAGAGTTTCTTCTCCTGGAGTTCCATAGGTCATCAGAAGCGGCTCGTCTACCAAGAAAGAGAATCCTCTTCCTGCAGTTAGTTGGAATCCACTCCAGCCAAGATCAAACAGTACATGCGTCACTTCTGTTACTTCTCGACCTTCTAAATGGTCTCGAATGTCTCTAAAGTTTCCAGGGATGAGTAGCAATGTTGCTTTAGTTGTTGGAAGTGCTTCCTCTGCCCTCTCTAGAGCTGCAGGATCTGCATCTATTCCAATCAACAAACCTTCTTCGGAAAGCAAATCTGCAAATTCCCTTAGGTGACCTGCACCTCCAACTGTCGCATCAACCACAACCGAGTTCTTCTCAACAGCAAGTCCGTCAAGAACTTCTTGTAAGAGCACCGATGTATGTTCCTCAGAGGACGCCAATCTCTCCGAGTTTCTCTGCGAGTTGGTCTGCATTTTGTTCAATACTTGCTTTGTAGGTTTCCCATTCATTTTCATTCCATACTTCTACCCGATCATTCACTCCAGCCAATACCACCTTCCCCTCTAAACTCGCAAAGCCTTTCAAGAAGTCCGGGATCAAGATACGGCCCTGCGAATCAACTTCTATATCAACTGCACCTGAGAGCATAAAGCGATTAAACCCTCTGGTGCTTGCCTGACCGATAGATAGATCACTCATTCGAGCAATAATCTTCTCCCAGGACTTGGGGGTGTAAATGAATAAACATCGATCAAGTCCACGAGTCACAATTACTTTTGATCCAAACTCCTTCCTAAATTTTGCCGGCAAAGCAACTCGGTTTTTGGTATCAAACGTATGTGTATACTCTCCGATTAACATAATTCACCACTTTCCCCCACTAGTATTGAATTATATGCCACTTTGCCCCACTTTGCCTAAAATACGTTGTGGATAGTAGATATTTGACTTATATATTAAAAATATGGCAAAATGTTGCCAGACAAATAGGAGTCGCTCATGTCCACGCAAGAAGCTGTGGTGATCTTCCCCACCTTCAAAGAAGGTAAGTATGGTCACTTCCAGAAATATGTTGCTCTTGGACATGTCACTGTGTTCAAGGGTCCCTTTAAACATCTCACCAAACCTTTTTTAAATGGTATCGGTGGGAAAATGAATGAAGGAGAAAGTCCTGAAGACGCAGCGATGCGCGAATTCAATGAGGAAGTTACCTTGCATAATGGCGATGATCCACTGAAGGATCTTGTACAAATTGGCGAGGTAGAAGTCTGGTTCTACAAAAAAGGTGAGAAAATCTCGCCTAAGAAAAAACGGGATCCAGATGTAAGGCTTTATGTTTTCCGCATGTACCTTAAAGAAAGAATGGAGATTGTTCCCAAAGGAGATTCTCCTGAATTTGGATCTTTCGCTTGGTACCCTATACGGGAAATAACGTACCCAAATATTGGTCCTGATGGAGCAGAGCTGCTTCCTTCAGATCGTTTTTGGCTTCCGTTTTTCCTCATAGGAAAAGGGAGACGCACTGCAAAACTTGAAATAAATAGGCAGTTCCGTGTACATGAAATTGGCAAAGGAGATAATTATCGATCCGGAAGGATGATAATCTCTCGCGAACTTCCACACCCCTCAGAGGAATGAGGGGTGTTTTTTATTTACTTGCTTCTTCCAATCGCTTCAACACAAAATCTCTCTCGAGCACAGACAAGAACCATCCAGCCTTTGGGCCACTGTCCTTGTTTAGGAAAATATTATAAATAGCAGTAAAGAATTCTCTTGGTTCAATCTCGAGTTCTTCTTTTATTACGTGAAGATTTTCATGCATCATTTGACCTGTAATCTCATCATTTTCTTTTACAAAATCAGCAAGAGACTCTAGTGCTTTCTTTTGTAAATCTGAAAGATCAACTTCTGGCATGTTTTCCTGGATTTCAAACTTGTATCGCTCTGGCGCATATGTAGAAAGCCAATACTTTACATACTCAAGACGGTTCTTAAGTGTTTCCTTATCAAGACCAGTAAGCTCTGCTTCTTTCATTTCTTTCACCTGTTCTTCAAGATCAACATGCGGCATCTGTGAGATGTATGCCAATTGGCTAAATCGAGGCAAGAATGCCTTTGGAATATCTTTTCTAACTTCGGGAAGCTGACAGTACTCATACAGACGAGTGAAATCATCTTCCTCTTCTGCTTCATGTGCCGCAGCAATCTTATCGTACTGATCGTAGAGCGTTGGTACGGTCTCACCTTCTGGCTCAAAATTAATCTGCTTATTAATATCCTTTCCGATAAGGGCTAGTCGGAATACTTCCTGAGGGAATAAATCTGAAATATCCTTTGAAGTAGATCCTGAACCTTTTGATGAGCTCATTTTCTTTCCTCCCACAAGGAAAAACTCATACGGTACATCGAATGGTATTTCAATATTAAATACTTCTGTAGCAATAGCATTCGCCACATCTCGAGAACCTCCACGAGTTGAGTGGTCCTTTCCAGCTCCCTCAACTGAAACATTCATAGCTCCCCACTTTGCAGCCCACTCAGGCTTCCACGGAAGTTTTGCATTCCCACCAAATGGAGAAACTTTTCCCTGATGCCCACACCCCTTCGCCCAATCAACTAAATCTTCATGACACGTATACTCAACCTCCCCTCCATCAAAGCTTGTTACTTTTGTGGTTCCAATCTTTCCACACTTCTCACACCTAACATTCAAAGGCAGCCAGTCCTCCGGCTTATCTGATCCTGAGATCTTTTTATAGATATCTCGAATTTTGTCTGCACCTTCAAGTGCCATCTTGATATACGGATCCATCTTCCCAGATTCATAAAGTTCAGATGCTCGATAGTACTTTGGTGTATATCCAGACTTTGCAATTACCTCCAAAAACTCATTAGCAAAATACTCTGCATAGTTCTTTGCCTTTCCATCCGGAGCTGGCACATCCTTTAGCTGCTTCCCCATGTGCTGCTCGTATTCTTTTTCATCTAAATATGCGGGAAGACCGTCCATGGGATCAAAGTCATTGATCTCGTAATAGTATTCATTGTCTACACCATGCTCAGTTAGCGCCTCTCCCACAGCACCATGTATTGCAACACCGCGCATAGATCCAATATGCACTCGTCCACTCATGGTCTTCTCATCTCGAATGATCAGCGGACCATCCCCTCGCTTTTCTTTTATTTCCTGCGCTATTTTATCTGCCCAAAACATTATGTGTTATCTTACGGGAACTTCGTATAAAAACAAATGCTCTGGCGACTTATGGTGCTTTCTGGTACCTTAAAAATAGAAACCTGAGGGAGAACTTTCATGAATATCTATCTCATGCTTGCACTCCTTGCAGTGCTTGTACCTTTACTCTGGTGGGTCGTATATAAACTTCGCCACCGCTATATCGGCTACGGCTGGGAATTTGACTGGAAAGACGGAGAGGTTTTTGTCTTAACCAGATTATTAGACAGCCCTTCCGGCAGAGCAAAAGTTCGTTTTGGAGCAAGAATTCTTGAGTACAATGGGAAACCATTAGAATTCAAATCTCAAGAAGAACTTCGTGCTTTTACACCCATCTTACGTGCCAAAAAGATTGGCCAGAAGGCTGTTGTGAAAATTCGTGAAGGTGATACTGAACGAACTGTGACGATGAGAGCTGAAGTAATCTGGGGCCCAATTCCCTATTACGGAAGCTGGTCCTCCGAATACATGGACCGCATGCAAACTGAGGGGCATTTTGTTCCTGATTACTGCAAACGTACGGGAGAACACTACTTCAGATTTTTCCGAAATCGTGACTAACAAGAAGCCCCGAGGCAACTCGGGGCTTCTTTTTTTATTTCACAGAAACAATTTTGTACTGCTGTTTTCCACTTGGAGTCTTAAAGTCAAACTCATCTCCTTTCTTCTTCCCCATCATTGCTGATCCTAGTGGAGATACGTGTGAGATCTTTCGTGAGCGCATGTCTGCCTCTTCGCTTCCCACAATAATATAGTCATGCTTTTCCTTATCTCCCACCTTTACGATTGTTACCTCAGAACCGAAATCAACAACGTCACTTTTCTTATGAGAAATAATCTTTGCTCGCTTGATGATATCCTCCAATTTTCGGATTCGCTCCTCAGTAGCAGCCTGAAGCTCTCGAGCTTCCTGATACTCAGCATTCTCTGAAAGATCTCCTAGAGAACGTGCATACTCCAAAGATTCCGCGATTTCTGTTCGGCGGACAGTTTTAAGATTATCGAGCTCTGCTACGAGCTCATCAAATTTTTCTCTTGTTAGTACTGTGTCTTCTCCTGACATATGAATTCACACTATTCTACGCAGGATTTACACCTAGTCAACTACAAAGTACTGTGGAGAAGAATTGGCCATATCCTCAATAACATTTCGCATTACCGATACTGCTCCAATTAGGTTAGAGCTTGGCCCTCTATCCATCACAACAACAAAAGCATACTTGGGATTTTCAGCCGGAAAGAAACCTTCCACCCATGCATTATGGAATTTATTTCCAGAACCAACTTGGGCTGTTCCTGTTTTTGCGGCAACAGATACATGATTATTTTTAAGCCCTCTTGCAGTCCCAACCTCACTATTATTTACCGCTTCTCTCATTCCAGAGACAACAATATCTCTGCTCTCTTCACTGAAATTTACTTTCTTATCCGTACCAAACTCTCCTGCAATAATAGTTGGCGTAACAAGGGCTCCTCCATTTGCAATTGCAGCAACAGCGCGAACCATCTGAAGTGGCGTAACTTGTACCGCATACTGCCCAATGGCTGTGTAGTATGTATCTCCCACCCTCCAGTCTTCGTTATACGCTTCCTCTTTCCATGCTGGAGTTGGAATAAACCCCTTCTCTTCAGATGCAAATTGGATTCCTGTTGGCTCTCCAAGACCAAAGTCTTTAAACCACTTTGAAATAGTATCGATGCCCAAACCTTCTTGGCCCTCATACCCTCCCCCTACAATGTAGAAAAATACATTTGAAGATACTGCGAGTGCTCGCACAACATTTACATACCCATGTACTTTCCAATCTCGAAAGATGGTTGGTTGATCTGGGAAGTATGGATTTGGAATACTAATCTGCCCTGTACTTAAAAAGGTGTTATTGATGCCAACAACCTTCTCCTCAAGTGCTGCTATAGCAACCAAAGGCTTTACTACAGACCCTGGAGTAAAGAGCCCTGAAACAGCTCTATTGAGGTATGGCTTTCGCGCATCATTTTGATACGAAACGATAGTATCTCTGTCTTCCCCTGAGGCTAAGATGTTTGGATTGTATTCAGGATAATTTGTAAGAGCTAAAATCTCCCCTGTATTTACGTCCATAATGATTCCTGATCCCCCTTCAAATGGAATCTGATCTGCGAGAGTTTTTATATGTGTGTGTAAGCTCTTTTGAATATTTGCATCAATAGTGAGTTGTAGATTCTCTCCTGTAAGTGGCTTTAATACCGTCTCACTTGAACTCTCTTCACCGAGCGCATTTGTTTCAATAAGCACAAGCCCGTTCTCTCCCTGCACACGATCATCAAATACTGCCTCAAGCCCTGCCACTCCTTCAATTTCTGTACTGTACCAATACCCTGCTTTATCTTTTTTGGGATACGATACATATCCAAGCAAGTGCCCGAATCCAGGAGATGCATATTCTCTTTTTGCAAAAGAATCTTCATCTTGAATATTTCCAACAAGCACTTCTCCATTTCTATCGAGCACCACTCCTCGTTCTGCAAAGATAATAGATTGTTCAAGTCTATTATTCTCACTTCGTGCCTGAAGTTCAGACCCCTGACTTACCTGTAGATGAAAAGCTTCTCCAATGAGAACAATAAGTACAAGAACAAATCCTATAGCAAATATAGAGAGGGATCTTTTTTCAATTGGAGCAATGATTCTTCCTTGGAACTGATCCGTATCAAAACTTGGAAGATTGGAAGCATCAAGAAGAACTTCATCTGGCTCAATCTCAAAATCTGCACGTCTTGTTATCTTCCCACGCCGCATATATGCCTATTCTACACCATCGAACATTCTGTCCTTTATGATGTGTGCCAGCACCATAAGAAGGAGAAAGATTCCTGAAGCATAAGGAAATTCTTGAGGAAGTGCATAGAAATCAAGAAGAATTGTAAATAAAAGCGCCACATGACCTTGTGTGTAAATTAGAGTAAGTACTCCTAAGAAAAATGTTCCCCACCACGGCAAAAAAACAAATCCAATTGTCATTACGATAAAAGTTATAAGGTATTTCATATTCCAGGATACGGAACAACACTCACCCACGTATATGCATAGAAGTGCTTAGGGAAAATGATCCAAAGTTTTTTTGTAGAAGATGATGGATTAGTCTCCACCGCCCCAATGTGCCCCATAAATGTATTTCCGTTGTACGGGAAGAAAACTTCATCCCCTCTATCAATTGAAACTTCTTTGGGGGCAACAATAAATGCACTTCCTCCTCCACGCCCTGTTAGCTCAAGCGGCAGTCTCTCAGCTCCCACACGTACCTGTGTTTGCAAATCCCCCGCAGAGAAGAGCGTGACGTACGCATAACGCCCCTCTGTGCGCTCTACAGTACCAATAGGAGCTATTCCTCGTCCCAACACTAAGTCTCCAACAGACACATCCTCCCCCGTCTCAATAAGAAGTGTGTCGTACGCTGTCTTTGGTGGCCATGCAACAACGCTTCCCAATACACCACTTTGAGGAATGTACCTTACAAGCTCGCGTAAATCAGCATTTTCTTGCTGCGTGAATGAGGCAATTTGAAGCTGTAATTGAAGAGCTAGCTCACTGTCCTCTAATCGCTTTACTTTTGCTTCTAAGTCACTCTTGTCTTTAAAAAATGAAAGGAAGCTGTTGCTTGCAGAGGCAGTTGAGGAGTTTATATTTGCTGACTGCGCAAAAACTCCTTCCAAAGCACCTGGTGCAATATGAGAGAAAGCAGAGACAAGTGCCCATCCAAGGAAAAATACTCCTCCCGCAATTATAAAAAACGGAGGTATTGAAATGATGCTACGTTTTCGGCGCCAAGTCTTCTTCATGAGCTAATACTACATCCTTATAATCTTTTACGTTCTCGGTAATGATACCTGTACCACGCACTACTGCAGTAAGTGGCTCCTCTACTACGTGTACCGGTACTCCTAATACGTTTTTAAGCATTTTAGAAAGTCCACGCATGCACGCTCCTCCTCCAAAAATATATGCCCCTCTTTGTATAATATCTCCAAGCACTTCAGGAGGAGTTATCTCTACGACTTCCTGTATCACCTCCATAAGTCCCTCGATTGATGGAGCGAGCGCTGATCGTATATGCGCATCCGTTACAACAACCTCTCGAGGAAGCCCTGTTAAAATATCTCGCCCACGTACTGTCATATGAAGCTGCTCTGCAAGCGGCGTGAGGCTTGTTACCTTCATTTTCAAATCCTCTGCAGTCTTCTCCCCAACAATCATCTTAAATTCATCACGAATGTAGTCGATGATGTCTCGATTAAATGCATCACCTGCAATAGTTGATTGTTTTGACGCAACAATTCCGCCAAGTGAGATCATTGCGATATCTGTAGTTCCTCCACCAACATCAATGACCATGGTTCCAACAGGCTCTCTAATTGGAAGCTTTGCACCAATAGCTCCTGCCATAGGTTCTTCTACGATATACACCTCTCGTGCTCCTGCATTAATTGCAGCATCACGTACCGCCCTACTCTCTACATTAGTAATGCCAGATGGAATACCAATAACCACACGAGGGCCAAAAAGCCTTCGCTCATCTCCTTGTACCTTTTCAATAAAGTACGCGAGCATCTCCTCTGCTACTTCAAAGTCTGAGATAACGCCATCTTGAAGAGGGCGGATTGCTGTAATGTGAGCTGGAGTCCGCCCGATCATCTCTCGCGCTTCATTTCCCACAGCCACCACCTGCCCTGTCTTACTATTTACCGCAACAACAGAAGGTTCATTTATCAAAATCCCCTTACCTCGAACATAGACAAGCGTATTTGCTGTCCCTAAATCAATTCCTATATCATGCCCAAAAAGTCCTCTGAATATTTTTGCTATATCTGGCATACGTCCTCCTCTTTCATATCGGCAGTTTCTCCCGTACTTCGATCCGTTACTTCGTACGTTCCATTTTCAATTCCTCTCTTTCCTACAACAACCCTCTTGCTAATTCCAATTAAATCAGAATCAGCAAACTTCTCACCTGCACTCTTGTCTCTATCATCCAAGAGTACTGAATACCCCTTTTCTGTAAGTTTGTTGTACAGACTTTCTGCATCCTCCTTCACTTCATCTTGAAGTTGGATGAGGTGAATATCAAATGGAGAGATTGCTCTTGGCCAACTAAGACCCTTTTCATCTGCAAGCGCTTCTGAGATTGCACCAATAAGTCGTGAAGAACCAATTCCATATGATCCCATAACTACAGGCTGTGGCTCCCCCGCCTCATCTTTGTACATAAGTTTTAGAGGAAGTGAGAAGCGTGTTCCTAGAGAGAAGATATTTCCAACTTCTGTTGCCTTTACTTCCTTTAGATTTTCTTTTTTTAGTCCAAGCTTTTCGAGGACCTCATCGTTGTACACCTCTTCATTTATCGCAATCCCCTTCTCCTCATCAACATAAATAGTATCTTCACCCGCTTCAGTTACCATCTGAAACTCATGACTAAATTCTGCAAAAGATCCTCCTGAGGCAAAGGTTAGATATGTACGCTCTCCAATACCAAGTCGATCAAAGACATTCTTGTACGCTTGCTTTGCTTTTTCATAAAATTCTTGATGCTCTTCTTCTGTCTTTGAGAAAGAATAAAGATCCTTCATTCGAAACTCTCGCCCACGAAGCAAGCCGCTCTTTGCACGAAGCTCGTTTCGAAACTTTGTTTGAATCTGATATGCGTACGTTGGAAGATCCCTATGACTTGCAATGTGATCTGTTAGAAGGTTTGTGAGAGGCTCTTCATGTGTTGTAGCTAAACCAACCTCTCCACCTGCTTGAAGCTGCGTCTTAAACCATACATCAAGAACTTGATCGTCCCATCTATTACTTGCTTCCCACGAAGCTTTGTTCTGAAGAGCAGTAAGATGCATCTCTTGCCCTCCAACAGCATCCATTTCTTCACGAATGATCTGCTCAATCTTTTTTATTACATTCCATCCAAGTGGCAGAAAAGCGTAAGCTCCTGCCATTTCTTTGTGGACATATCCTGCACGAATAAGGAGTTGTGCATTTCGTGCTTCTTCATCTTTTGGCGCTTCTTTGCGCGTCTTTCCCAATAGCTTACTTTGTCGCATTAAGGCTCATTATATGGGAGCGCTCTCATATGGGCAAATGAATATATTACTAATTGACTAAACTAGTTTTTTACTTCATAGTGCTTATGTTCCCACACCAACACAGGAGGTATCGGTGGGTAGTTCTTTAGAGCCTATTAACAAATCGCTTTTGCTTCAAATTGAGGGCGTGACCAAGTGTGCTGAGCTTGATGAACTGGCGCTTATTGCAAAGTCAGTCAAAATGCCTGGGAAAAGGGGCAAGCAGGCGAAGAATATACTCGAAATCATTCTCGAACTCACCAGAAGTTTTGATGCGCTTGATGAGTGTGCGCCCCAGCCTCTGGTCAGGGCAATTCACGCAATCACCGCATCGGAGGAGAAGAGACTCTTGCCTGCTGGGCAAGTAATCCTGAAAAGACTGATTCGTCTTGGTTCGGGAGAATGCTCGTCCCCGAAGGCACGTTTCTTCGTCATCGCAAATATCGCGGCGACGACAAACCTCGGACGTTATGCAATCGAGGTCGCGAACGGACTCGTGAGCACAATGAAACTTGAGATCTTTACAGGAGAGGAAAAGTTCACTCCTGAGGAGATCACTCTTGCAGATGAGCTGATCCAGAAAGTGCGTCAATCATCCGAGCGTGAAGCGAAAGCTAAAGGCGAGGCTGAATAATAACCTCGCAAAGTACATTATACGGACTATCTTCCTTCGAGAAGGTGGTCCGTTTTTTTACAACAATTTCCCAATATCACTTATAGAGACCACAATCATGAGAAGAATTAGTAGAAGGAATCCAATAGTATTTGCAGTTTGTGCAACAACAGCTGGAAGTGGCCGCCTGATTATTGATTCAACCGCAACGAAAAGAAGTCGCCCTCCATCGAGCGCTGGAACTGGAAGCAAGTTAATAACTGCAAGGTTAAGAGAAATAAGAGCCGTAAGAGAAAGAAGCGGAATGATTCCACTCTCTCCGGCATCTGCTACAACTCCTGCAATACCAATAGGTCCTGCAATCTGAGAGAAATCAGCTGAGAATGTAAGGGCTTGGTATAGGAATGTTGTAATTCCTATTGTTATATCTTTTAGAAGGACTCCTGTGACAATCACAGACTCTCCTAGAGTTTGGTGAAATGGAAGATTGAGTACGCCAATCTGTGCAAGCCCTACTCCAATAGCACCCTGCCCTTCTACAATTCCTTGCTCTGGAATAATAGAGAGTTCTAGTTCGTCATCTCCACGCTCTACAATAAGAGAAACTTCTTTATCTGTTGCTCCTCCTACAAAATTCACAAAACTATCTACATCTGATCCACTAAATGAGGTGTTTTCATATACCCCTTCTACCAAAATATCTCCTGCCTTAAGACCTGCATCAGCAGCTGGTGTTCCAGGAACAACGTACGTCACCGCAAGTTCAACATCTATTGCACTAGCAACTTGATCTGGCGCTAGAGCACGAGGTGCTCCTGAACTTAAAACAATTACAAGCAACACCCACGCGAGAAGAACATTCATTGCAACTCCTGCAAGAAGTGTTGCGGCCTGTAAGATACGTGGACGATTAGTAAATGCTCGAGGAGCATCCTTTGTTGGTGCATCTGAATCCTCCCCATAGATTTTTACAAACCCACCAAATGGAAGTGCATTGAGTGTATATTCAGTCTCCCCTATTTTCTTTCCCCAAAGTTTTGGAGGATATCCAAGACCAAACTCATCAACACGCATCTTTGAGAGCTTTGCCACAACAAAGTGCCCAAACTCATGAACAATAATGAGCGCAACAAGTACAACTATGAACGTAATAATTCCCATTATTCTGAAATTTCCGCCCTTTTCTTAACCCCAAGTTCCTCAAGTTCTTTTGCTCCCTCCTCAATTACCTTTTGCACCTCATCCTTGAAACCAAAAAGTTCATCCTCTCCAATCTCGCCATCTTTCTTCTGCTTTTCAAATCCACTGATTGCATCATTTCGAGCACCGCGCAGCGTTACCTTTGCCTGCTCTAGCCTATCTCCCACTAGTTTTGAAAGCATGTCCCGACGCTCTGCAGTTAAATCTGGAAAGATAACCCGCACACTTGTATCTCCTGCCTGTGTAGAAACCCCAAGATCAGCTTCAGCAACAGCTTTTTCAATATTCTTTATATTTTCTTTGTCCCATGGAGAAACAACAAGAGTTTTTACATCCTCTACCCCAACAGTCGCAACTTGTGCAAGCGGCGTCATTGCCCCATACACATCAATACGCACATTCTCAAGAAGCTGCGGCGCTGCTCTTCCTGTTCGAACTCCTGAAAGCTCTTTGATGAGCCATTCTTTTGTCTCTGCTACTTTTGCTTTTAGTTGATCCATAACGGGCTGATTGTAGCACGACTTACTTTATCTGTGGAAGTGTAAGAGCCAGGTGCTCCAACATAAATTTCATACTTGCACCTCGTTGTTCTATGTACTGCCTAAATGCCATAAGATCCTGTATTTCATCTTTATACTTTTCCTTCTCTGACGATTTTGCAAAAAATGATTCGAGGTCTCGTATTAAAGTTTTTGCTGCAAGATTGTCTTTATCTTTTACAATCTTCTCGGTTATTTTCTGCCGAGCTGCTGTTGTTGCAGACATAAATTCTTTTGCAGAAGATGTGTCATCTACTCCCGAATTACTCCCGAATAAAACAAAACGAGAAATAAGCGTTGGAAGTAACATATCTATACTTGGTACAATAAGGGCAATATGGGCGTGTTTTGGGGGCTCTTCTGCAATTTTAAGAAGAGCATTTTGTGCCTCAATATCTACTTTCTCTACTGCTATTACCGTTAGCGTTTTCTCTCCTGCCAATGGAGTTGTTTGAATATTTTGCACAAGAGTTCTTGCATCTGCTATAGGAAATTTTTCCTGCTCGTATACACGAGTATCAATTGAAGAAACATTGAGTTCTTTTTGCAGTGCTTTGGTACAGCTTTTGCAGCTGTTTGGAGAATCTATATATAGAAGTGCGTGATGCATAGAGACATAATACTATACCTTGACTTTTATATTAAAAAATGTTTTAACTTACCCAGTACCAATGGCAACAGCAAAGGAGTTTTGCCATGCTTCGTACCTTGACTGCTGCTTTTGCAGCTCTCATGCTCACGGCTGGGGCACTCGCCCAGGGCTATGACATTAATATCGGCCATGAAAATGGCATGTTCAACCGCATCATCGGCGACGAAGTCTCTGACAGCGGCGTCACCAGCCTGAATACGAACCTCGATCTCGGGGATTACTTCCTCGTCGATGGCAGCTACTTCAATTCCGACTCGATCGACCTCGGTGACTACCGCTTCGGTGCGCAGGTTCACGGCGACATCATGTCCGTGCCCTGCCGTGCCCGCGCTGATTACTTCGAGTCCCTCTACTTCGAGGACGGCGTGACCGCGCTCTCGGCCGGCTGTGCATACCAGCATAACTCGGGCTTCGGCGCCGACGTGTCCTACGGACAACTGCAGACGGACTTCGAGGATTCGGCCTGGATCGGCCTCCTGACCTACAACCAGGAAGCCGGTGTCTGGACCTTTTCGGCTGAAGCTGGCATCGCCATGAACGAATGGACGGGCGGCGACACAAACACCACGGTGTACGGTGCCGCGGTCAGTCGATCGATCGGCGATGACGGCCTCTACGTCGAAGGATTCTTCGACGGCGCCCAGGAGAACGACTGGTCTGACGGCGGCAACTACTTCGGTTTCCGCCTGGGCTATCGAGGCTAAGACCTCACAACTGCACCTTCAAAGGGGCGGATCAACTGATCCGCCCCTTTTATAATTATCGTTTTGAAATGATACTTCTCTGATACGTATCCAAATGTTTAAGCGCAATTCCTGTTCCCTTTACAACACAATAGTACGCATCACTTGCAAGACGTGCTTTAACTCCTGTCTTTCTATATACAAGCTCTGGAAAATTTCGAAGTTGAGACGTTCCTCCTGTCATTATGATTCCTCTATCGATAATGTCAGCTGCAAGTTCTGGAGGTGTTTGCTCAAGCACGGTTCGAATTGCACGAATCATCTCTCGAAGCTCTTTGCTCAAAGCATCTACAACATCATTTGTATTTAGCTCAACAGTCCTTGGAAGTCCTGATACCAAATCTCTTCCTCGTACTTCCATAGTAAGTGGTACATCAAGCGGGAGTGCTGCTCCAATTTTAATTTTTATATCCTCTGCCATCTTATCTCCTATGGCAAGGTTGTAATTCTTTTTTAAATAATCAACGATGGCGTGGTCTAGTTTATTTCCAGAACACTTCACTGAATTTGCACACACAATTCCTCCTAATGAAATTACGGCAGCATCAATAGTTCCACCGCCTGCATCAACGATCATGTGGCCATATGGCTCTTGAATAGGAACCCCAGCACCAATGGCAGCTAAAATGGGCTCCTTTACTACGTATGCATTCTTGGCCCCTGCCCGAGTTGCAGCCTCCACAACTGCACGACGCTCAGTTCCAGTTACTCCAGCTGGAACCGAAATCATCACATTAGGCTTAAAGAAATTCCATCGTCCCAGTGCTTTTCGCATATAGTAGCGAAGCATGGCTTCGGTTACGCGATAGTCTGCGATAACACCATCTTTCATTGGCCTGTACGCGACAATATCATCTGGTGTCCTTCCAATCATTTTCTTTGCCTCAGCACCAATAGCAAGTACTTTATTACTCTGTTCAGAGACAGCAACCACAGAAGGCTCATTTAAAACAACACCCTTGCTGGGCAAGTGAACGAGAATATTTGTTGTTCCCAAATCTATTCCTAATTTTGGTGAAAAATAACTCATGCTTCTCTTCGCTCAATAGTTGCACCGAGTGCAGATAATCTTCCTTCAATATCTGCATACCCTCGGTCAATAAGGTGCACATTATCTATAGTCCCTGTTCCTTTTGCAAGAAGCGCTGCGATTATGTACGCAAGGCCAGCTCTAATATCAGGACCAGTTAAATGACGTGCTTTTAGCTTTGATGGACCGTACACCGTTATTTGATGTGGATTCCAAATACTTGCTCTTGCTCCCATCCGAACAAGATCCTGTACAAAATTAAATCTGTTATCAAACACTGTCTCAAGCACAGTACTCTCCCCTTTTGTTTGCGTTAGGAATACAACCATAGGAGCCTGCAGGTCTGTTGGAAATCCTGGGTACTCATGAGTTCTAAATGAGACTGGTTCAAATGAACTGTTTGGTTTTATATTGTTCTTTATTGAAATAGTATTTTTTGTTGTTGTAATTGGCACTCCAGATTCTTTCAATAATTCAATAACAATTTCTAAATGCTCAGGAATAACATTCTTAATAGTTAGGTTCTTTGCAAGAAGTGCTCCAAGGATTAAAAAGCTTCCAGCTTCAATACGATCAGGGAGTACAGGAAATGCCTTCTTCTGCTTTAGATTCTTTGTTGGAGTAATAGTGATTGTAGGAGTTCCAGCCCCTTCAATCTTTGCACCTCCCTCATTTAGACAATCTGCAAGGAATGTAATCTCTGGCTCCATTGCACAGTTATGAAGCACTGTCTTTCCTGTTGCCTTTGTTGCTGCAAACATAAGAGCCTCTGTTGCAGTCATACTCATGGTCTTAAAGAAGATGTTCGCTCCTTTGAGCCCTCCCCGCGGTGCCTTTATTACATATGCGTCTCCACTGTGCTCAACTGTTGCTCCCATCTTCTCGTATGCTGAAAGAAACAGGTCAATTGGACGAGCACCGAGTACACACCCTCCAGGATGCGGGAAGACAACCTTTCCATACTTTGCCAAAGTTGGACCAGTTAAAATAATCGAAGCTCGAAGTCTTTTGGCCACATCAGGTGCGAGCTCTCCCTTTGATTTCTTTGCAGGAGTTATAGAAAGCACTTTCCCCTTTTGAGAAACTTCAGCACCAAGACCTGCGAGTAATTCTCGCATTGCAATAACATCACGAATCTCTGGAAGCTTTTTAATATCTACCTTTCCATCAAAAAGAATTGCAGATGCCATAAGTGGCAATGCTGCATTTTTTGCACCATTAATAGTAACTTCACCTGAGAGTGTTTTTCTCCCTCCCATTCCTTTCACAACAAGCATCTCACGCGAATTCATATACCTATTGTACGTAGTATTTTACTTCTGTCCAAATTGCTTCCCATCGTGGTTTTTTGGATTGATTTCCCACCAAAATTTCTTTGAAAAATGCTTCGCTTGATTACAAATACTTTTTAGATAATAGAGATCTTCTGTTGGAATGCCTTGGAAGAGCATTCCTAAGCGACTCATAGATAAAGGCTTTAAGCCGTCTTCTTCTCTTGAAGCATTGAGTTTTGTACGGAAATACACCATGAGCTCTCCCCGCTCAGTCTTTTTATTCTTTTCCTGTTTAAATTCGGGAAGATTTGCGCCAATGTGTTCCATATTGCTTTTTTATTCTATAGGAGTATAGTCGTTTGTAGAAGACCCCGAGGCACCGAGTGGAACCCCTCCCCACCTCAGTGCCCGGCAGCAAGCGAAGAGCGGACCTCCTGTGTCCTCTTCCAACATTCGCTTGCGCCCTGGTGACCAGAGACGCCCCTGCGCCCCGAACGTCTCTGGTCACCATCATCGCCGCTACTTTTAGCGGCTTTTTTTGTTATACTCGATTTATGAAAGAGATTGTACAAGATGGCAATCCAGCATTGCGAGAAGCCGCAAAGGAAGTTCCTGCGGATCTTTTTAATACTCCAGAACTTAAGAAAATACTACAAGAGATGGAAGAGTCTCTTGATGCAGCAAAACACGGTGTGGCTCTTGCTGCACCACAAGTAGCAATCCCTTATAGAATTTTTATTGTTCGATATGATCGAATGGTTCAAGAAAACACCGAGGAGGAGAAAACTCCTGATATTGGGATTTTTATTAATCCTGAGATTGTGAAAACTTCACGAAAGAAAACATCTATTCCTGAAGGATGTCTTTCTGTAGATGGAGTCTACGGAACAACAGAGCGGTTTGAGCGCGCAACGGTAAAAGCACAAGACATTGAAGGAAATTGGTTTACTCGTGGAGGTGGTGGGATTTTGGCGCAAGCATACCAACACGAAATTGATCACCTAAATGGAATCCTTTTTATTGACCACGCCGAGGATCTTGAACAACATGAATCATAAATTTGCATACTTTGGGACGCCACCTTTTGCGACTCGCATATTGGACGAACTTAAAGAAAGAGACATTCTCCCTTCTCTCATTGTTACTGCACCAGATAAAAAAGCAGGTCGAGGGATGAAAATGACATCTCCTGCAGTAAAGGTGTGGGCGCAGGAGAATGACATTCCTTACATACAACCTGAATCTTTGAAAGAAATTCCGGAAGAATTGAAGGATAATTTTGACCTTTTTGTTGTTGCAGCATATGGAAAGATTTTAAAGAAAGAACTCATTGACCTGCCGCGATGTGGAACTCTTAATGTGCATCCCTCACTTCTCCCACGATTTAGAGGAGCATCCCCTATTGAGGGCCAGATCTTGGCTGATGAGAAGCCCGTGGGTGTAACTATTATGCAAATGGATGAGGAGCTTGATCATGGACCAATTGTTATGCAAAAAGAAAAGAATCTTCCAGCATGGCCTATACGAAAAGATGAGCTTACTCGTGTCTTTGCAGCATATGGAGGTGAACTATTGGCTGAAGCGATGACGCTTTGGTGTGATGGGAAGTTAGAAGCAGCCCCTCAGGATCACGAAAGTGCTACCTTTACTACAAAAATGAAAAAGGAGTGTGGAGAAATTGATTTTGCTAATGACCCATACCAAAACTTCCTAAAATTCTGCGCATATTATCCATGGCCTGGAACGTTCTTCTTTGCAGAAGATGGGACACGCATCAAAATTGCCGACGCGACGTACCACGAAGGAGTCTTCCTTCCGACAAAAGTAATTCCGGAAGGTAAAAAAGAAGTCCGCTATCGCGAACTTACTGGTTACACCCTACCGCCTGAAGCCCCGAAGCAGTGATTTTACTGCTCGTCCTCCGTCTTTAAACATAGAATTATTCTTTCCTCGATCTTTTCGGATCTCATTTGAAAGACCTTTCTTTACGTCAGAGATGGCGTTTTGCATTGACCTGCGAGTAGACTCAGCTCGATAGAATTTTCCATCTACAGAAATGTTTGCTTCTGCACGGTACACTGCATTGTTATTCTTTCGCTCCTCTACAAGCTGAAGCTCAACCTCAACAAGAGCCTTGGTTCTATCTTCACCAAGCATCCTTGTTGCAGATTCAATCCGCTCTCTACAAAGCTTCTCTATGTCAGGTGTAATTGTATAGTTTGTTCCTTTGAAGATTATGTTCATGGGTCAATTGAAAATACTTTATTTGGAGAACGAAAACCTGAAAGCATCTGTATTGATCTAGATGGGACAGAAAATCGCTCTGCCAATATTTCTATAATACGCCTATTTGCAAAATTTTGCTGGGCTGGCTCCCTCACGTGAATCGTTAACTCTCGTGCATCATCCATCTCTATAATTCTCTCTTTCTTAGCACCCGGTACTGCACGAACCTTTACGTACATACTTAAGATCCTGCGTAGTGTTCATTTAGATACGCAACAATGTCATCTGATTCATACATACTTACCTCCCTCTCACTATCTACAAGAAATGGCACCATTTTTTGCCCTCCTTTTTCAATAAGCTCATCTACTACACCGTCCTCTGCAATGTTTCTTTCCTCAATCTGATCTTCAATCCCAAGCTCTGCAACAGCATTCTTTACCTTTGCGCAGAATGGACATCCTGTCTTTACGTATAGTGTAAGCATATTGTTTAAAATTTATGGTTATAAAGTGAGTATATCACATTGCAAAATAGGGCTTTTTGGGTACAATGCTTCGTACATTCCGTGGTAGCTCAGCGGTAGAGCAAACGACTGTTAATCGTTAGGTCACAGGTTCGAATCCTGTCCACGGAGCAAGTCAGGACTATCAGCTAGTTCTAACACTAAATTGAATGGAGAAACCATTGAAAACTCTAGCTTTTTTGCCTTTACAGTAGGGTTCTGAAGTATGAAGTTCAAAAATGCTCGTTTTTGCATTGGTTCAGAACAATTCTCAAATATATCTTTAGCCCTTCGTGCTACAGAAATGACTGTAGATACTGTTGTTTGGTATTCATAGTCAGCTTCTCTGTGTTCAGAAAGTTCAATTTCCAAGAGCTGAAGTTTGTCAGCATACTCTTGATGCTTTTTGTCATAGGTAGCCTTAGTAATCCACCCGTCTGTACGTGCGTCTATGCTATAACTTGATCCACCTTAACGTCATCGCATTAACTACCACGATAACCGTTGAGAGGCTCATCATTAATGCTCCAATCTCCGGACGCAGGAAGAACCCCCACGCAGCAAATGCTCCTGCTGCTGCAGGGATGGCGACGACATTATAGCCAAGCGCCCACACAAGATTTTGGATCATTTTGGAGTAGACTGCTCGTGAGAGTTTGAGGAGACGCACGATGTCTTGCGGATTATTGCGTGTGAGCACGATATCTCCTGCCTCCACCGCTACGTCAGTACCTGCACCAATGGCAACGCCCGCATCTGCCTGTGTCAATGCCGGAGCATCGTTGACCCCATCACCAACCATAATAACCACACTGTCATCCTCCTGCAGTCCCTGAATATGTCGATATTTATCCTCCGGCAACACTTCTGCAAAATATGTGTCGATACCAAGTTCTTGAGCAACATCCTGCGCTACTTGTTTATTGTCACCAGTAAGCATTGCCACTTTGACGCCAAGGGCATGTATATCTTTAATGGCCTGATATGACTCCTCTTTAATGGTGTCGGCAAGCGCAATGATGCCATACACCTGTTTTTGATTAGCAAGCATGATTGCCGTCTTACCTTGAACGGAGAGTGTATTCAACACATTCTCCGCTTTAGAGGAAAGTGTTGAATATTCTTCGATCAAAGCACGATTACCTATAGCATACTGCATACCATTCACGTCTCCGGTAATCCCTTTTCCAGCTACATTTTTAAACTGCTTCGGGTCGGCAAGCTGCAAATTTTGTTTTCTTGCATAAGCTACGATTGACTGCCCGATAATGTGAGAGGAATGTTGTTCAAGCGATGCGGCCATTTTGAGTACTTCGGCTTCTGGCATTGTACTTAATGTCATTACATCGGTGACACCAAACTCTCCATGCGTGAGTGTTCCTGTCTTATCAAACACTACGTAGTCGGCTTTTTTGATGACCTCAATCTTTGCAAGATTCTTAATGAACACGCCATTTTTCACTGCAAGCGAAGTTGTGATGGTTGTTACTGTTGGAATAGCAAGTCCAAGTGCATGCGGACACGCGATCACGAGGACTGTAATGGCAAGCGTAATAGCGAATACAAATGACTCTCCTAAGAAGACAGGCCAGATGAGAACAGTGAGCAGTGCTGTGGTGCCCGCAACAAAAGTAAGAATGGCTGATGCCTTGTCTGCAATACGCTGCGAATTTGGTTTGGTACCCTGCGCCTCGGCAATGAGTTTCTGAATCTGTCCGATGGTTGAGTGTTCTCCTACGCGATTGAGTGTGATGGTCAGTGAACCATCCAAGCAGATCGCGCCAGCGACCACCTCATCTCCTTTCTTTTTCT
Organism: Patescibacteria group bacterium UBA3533; assembly: GCA_002376865.1. Taxonomy (GTDB): domain Bacteria; phylum Patescibacteriota; class Minisyncoccia; order Phycocordibacterales; family Phycocordibacteraceae; genus Minusculum. The sequence goes on from DFOU01000008.1 coordinate 27,537, forward strand.
CCACTGGCTTTGACTCGCCAGAAATAAGCGATTCATCCACATTGGCAGAACCACTTTGTATCACACCATCTGCAGGTATTTTCTCTCCTGGCTTCACCAAGACCACATCTCTCTCTTGTAAATCAGTGATATCGACATCTTCCTCTTTGCCGCCCACTAACCTATGCGCTTGCTTTGGCAGAAGCTTTGCCACTTCTTGCAGCGCATTTCCAGCCGCAGAACTTGAGCGCACTTCGAGATAGTGTCCGAAGAGAAGCACCCATACTAGGGTTGAGATTTCGAGATAGAATTCTACTTCGAGGACAGAGATAAAGGTTGATGCAACAGAGAAAAGGTAACCTGTACCCACAGCAAGTGAGACGAGTGTCATCATACCGTATGCTCGTGCTTTTATTTCGTGCCACGCATGCTGAAAGAATACGAGAGAGAAGCCAAAAATAACTGTTGCAATACCAAAGCCAACCCACTTGGCAAGTGGCAACGTGCTGATGTTTAAGAATCCAGTTACTGCTTCATTGGTGAAGATGAGGGGGACAAGAAGGAATGTGACAATCCAAAATCGACTTAGATACTGTGCCGCAGATCCATGACTCATTCCGTGCCCTATATGACTTGACCCGTGTTCGTTGTGGCACGAGTCATTTTGTTTTGTGTTGTGATCAAAACGATCCATAGATGTTGTTCTTGATTATTATTTACTATGCCCAACCTCTATTTATGCGCGATTTTTTCTCCCAAACGGCTCACCCGCCTGAGCCGTTAATATTATACTGCACTATTTCTACATAGAGAGATTAAAATTTCATGAGAACCTTCTACTCCTTGAATTTTCAAAAACCTTTTTAACAAATACCCCTACACACACCGCTATAGCTGCAACAAGAACACTGCCTAAAATATCTTCAACACTGTGTATTTGTGCAAAAACACGGCCAGCCCCTACAAGTATTGCGAGCAAGAAAAGCACAAATCCAAGTTTCTTGTTAAAAATAAACACAGCAAAAGCAATGCTTATAGAAACAAGCGCGTGCGTGGAAGGAAATCCATTTGTTGGATCATGAGAAATGAGTGGAACGACATCCAAGACAACAAAAGGTCGTGGGTTGTATATAACCATACCGACTAACTCTCCTAACAAATAAGCAAGCAGTCCAACAAAAATTAAGAAAGAGATGTATTCTAGACGTATTTTTGAAGATGCAAAAATAACACTTAATAAAGCTGTTGCAATAATGAAGAAGTGCAAATAGCTTCCAAGAAATATAATCAGTGTATCCATACTAGCTATCTAAACACTGCAAACATTTGGTTCACGAATTTTTTTGATCAGCGCATACGTTGTATACGCAAGCAAAATAACACCCACTATTCCAAACTCCTCTCCGCCAAGCGGTAATAGCGTAAGTAACCCGGCTGCACCTACAAGTCCAAGTACCGCTGAGAGGATAAATGTTCCACAAGCAGCACACCCAACACCCAGTATTCCACTTACAAGACCTCCTACACTAACTGCGGCATTTTTACCAACAGCACCCACACTTCTGCTGCGCACAAGATAAATCAGCAGTGCGACATTTAAGCCAAACAAAAGAGACATCAAAATAGTGTAGCCTGCCGCAAGAAATGTAAAGTTTGTGCCAATAGCGCCGTACAAACTCATGAGCAATGCAAATTTTCCACTCAATAGAGCAGGAGAATTTGCTATCGTCCATACAAGAGTAAGGTTTGGAAGAAATACAGCAAGAGAAAAAACGATGAAAGAAATGATAGCTCCAATAAGAATATATGCGAATATTCTTTGCTTCTCCATAAGACTAGTTGTTTCCTAATCCAAGTTCAATAAGTTGATTTATAGCACTAAGAGGCTGTGCGCCAGAGAGTGGGTACTTTGTACCATCTGCAGCTATCAGAATACTCCACGGCGTACCACGACCTCCAGTTGCCACAGCATTTTCAAACTCAGCTTGAATATGATCATCATACCTTCCACTTGCAACACACTCATCCACCTTTGCCTGCGAAAGACCTAACTCAGAATAAATTTGTGGAAGAACCACAGTGAGGTCGGTTTGATTGTTAGATGGCGTAAGTTCAAAAAACCTATCTGAGAATTTCCAAAACATGTCATCTCCACCAATTTCAGCAACACATTCCGCTGCGGAAGCTTCTTGCCGAGCTTTTACTGGATGGAGTTGATCAAGAGGAAAGTGGCGATATACCCATGCAACTTTTCCTTCAGCACCATACGTATCCATAACCTGATTCATGATCTCATGGAAACGCTTACAGAAGGGACACTCATAATCTGAATACTCAACAATCACAACTGGAGCATTTGGATTCCCTCGAAGATGATCTTTTTCCGACACTGGATCCATCGCATCAAGAGACCCTGTGTCTTGTGGAACCTCTTCAGCCACCCTCTTTCCTCCACCACTTTGTAGTGAAGAGAACACTAGTGCACCAGCGATAAGTATTCCAGCAAACATAATCGCACCCGGAACTGCCAAATTCATCCCTTCTTTCTTTTTTTCTTCCATAGTAACAATATTTTATTTTTTTATTTAAGTAATAGTAACA
>DFOU01000014.1:0-706 GCA_002376865.1 Patescibacteria group bacterium UBA3533
TATCAGCTCACAAATGGCTCGGAGCCTCTTGGTGAGGCGAAGCGTGCGCTAGACGCCGCGCTTTTAATTGAGCTGGACGCATCGGACTATCGGAACTTCATGCTCTGTCCGAAGCTCTACAACAATTACGGAAATTACCACAAAGAGATGATGGGGCTAACCGGCGAGCTTTCGCACGCTGATGCGGCCAAAGAAAAATACGGAAAAACTGAACGCTGGTGGACTGAGAAGACCGCTCCATACGAGTGGGCGATGGTTAGAAAGAATATCGCCGAAGTACGGCTGCTTGCGGCTCAGCAAAACCCCTCAGTTGAGGAGTTCATTGCGGTGATGGATGAGTGTTCCAAATCGGTCATGTATCGCACGCTCAAAGACTCCCCGTTTCAGTGGATGAAAACGATCTCGATAGGTCTACAAGCTCAACTGGAGCTTATCGATTTGGGGCAACCAATTCGTACCGAAGCTCAAAATTGGATTGAGCAGGCGGACGAGTATCGTGGCGAGTGGACTGGCACAGCATACGAGATGTTTTGGGAGAGAGTGCGAAAGGTTCAAGCTGCCCAGACGCATTAGTTGGATCGATTAGCAATCGTCGACGTCTAGACCCTTAAGAGGTATCCGTGCCTTTTCATCAGCTCTCTGAAGCTTCCTCACAAAGCTCAAAAAAGTTCGACCTAACTTCCGATCAACCCCACAAAGTTTGGAT
>DFOU01000014.1:992-13748 GCA_002376865.1 Patescibacteria group bacterium UBA3533
CGATCAACCCCACAAAGTTTGGATGTATCCAAAAAGTACAAAATAGAATTTTTATGGTAAAAAAGATATATGAATCTTGTGCATCACCATTTAATTTGTCAGGCGCAAGTTAGCGTTCCTGAACTGAGTAAAGAAGATTTAATTAACTTCTTGCTCGATTTGAATACAGAAATAAAAATGGAGGTCCTTATTGATCCGGTAGTTAAACTGTCGAAATACAACGCCTGGACAGGTTTATTAGGAATTGTTACTTCGCACATTTCTTTTCACTATTGGATAGACAAAAAACTCCTTCAAATTGATATTTATAGTTGTAAAGACTTTGATAAAGAAAAAGCAATTAGCTTCATAAACAGTTTTTGGAACTTCAAAAGCAAGAAGGTGCTTTTTATTGATAGAGAGGAGGGTGCAGATTTCAAAATTGAGAAAATATCTTAGATTGATTCCAACCAGCTCCTAACTGCTCCACAAGACGGATTTCCAATCTTGCTGTATAACAATTTCATGTTATAATACAAACAGATAGGAAGTTCCTTAAAATCCTCGAATTTCGACGCTAAAGATATTGCTGGCGTCTAGAGGTCACCAAACGGTGGAATGGGAGCTCGGCAGAAATGTCGAGCTCTTTTTCTATTTAAAATTCTTTTTCACTCGCTTCCAAAAAGTTCGAGCTAACTTCCGATAAGGTCCACAAAGTTTGGATTTATCCAAAAATCTTATAGACTAAATTGCATGAAAGACCTCTCGGTTGAATATGCTCATATCTATACTAATTCAAAGATTTCTGACGAACAGAAGCTTTCACTAGAAATTCTTGAAAATATTAAAGAAGATAACAAGTCTTTGGTTGTTTTGGTTGATGATTATTCATTTCCAGATCCAACATTTAATTATGATGAGTTTCTTGCTTGGCTTTCGGAGCATGGGCATAAACCAGACCTTGTAATGAGGGAGTCTCAACTCATTCCTCTTTGTGATCAGGTTTTGCAACTGATGGAAGAAGGGGAGTTAAAAGAGTCTTTAATTTCGTACATAAAAACAAAGAAATATCCGTGCTCTTTATTTATTGCGGCTTGGTACCTATTACGTCTAGGTGTATTAAGAAGTTCAGAGTTTCCTGAATCAGAATCTGCATCAAAACTTATAAATATATTACCCAAGAGTTTTGAGTCATACGAAGACAAGGCTCGAGAGGTGATTGCTACCACAAAATATGCAAACCTCCTTGATTGTATAGAGAATAAATATTTTGAGGGAAGAGCTATTGATTAAATGATTCCAACCAAATCCTAACTGCTCCACAATTTGGATGTATCCAAAAAGTTGACAAAAAATAAAATATTCAATATACTCGATTTCAGATTGAGTTATCTTCCCCGGGAGTAGGCCTTTGGCTGAACAACGAGGCGTAAGTGCACGCCTACAAGGAGCAAAAGCTCTAGAGACCCGGGGGCAAATACGGTCAGGTTCGCCTGGCTATGGTCAGCCCCTCCCGCCTTCGTGGCGCTCAGGAGGGGCTTTTCCTTTTTATAGATTAGAAAGATTTCAACTAGCTCCTAACTGCTCCACAAAGTTTGGATTTATCCAGAGAGTTCCCATAGACAAGAAAGAAAAAAAGTATATAGTTTTATGTAGAGCGGAAATGCGTTAACAAGGGGTTGATGGCCCCGTCTGGACGCAAAGAGGGATGAACCCTAATCGCCAGCTAAGGTCTCGAAGTCATTACTAAGCCATCGTTCGGACTCATTGGGTCACGGATAGATGCGATAGGAGTATCAAGTAGTGCACCGAAGCTGCGGAGGCAAGGTAACGCCATCTAGGTTGCCCATAATGTCTGGTACGCTCGATCTTTTTAAAGCCCGTCGCAAATGCGACGGGCTCCTTGTTTATATAGATTCCAACCAAATCCTAACTGCTCCACAAAGCTTAAAAACAAAAGGTATTTCAGCTATCTGGACCCGGTTACAACCGGGTCTTTGGCTATCTACAACCTGGTAGAGAGCCTGCGCTTCACATCATTCAATGACATCCACATTGTGTGGAAGCAGTTGTCCACACAGGCTTGGTTATTTGCAGTCGTGGCGAGTCATACTGGAGGTAGTTGTTACTTTAAGGAGTTGTGTCATGACAGCTAAACAGTGGGTTGAAGGTCCAGGTTGGTGGCACCCAAAGGGTCAGAGAATGGCCCTCGTCCCGCTTTCTGGACGCGGAAAAGGCGTCCAGCTCCAGAATTCGGAGAGTGCCACGGTTCGTATCACTCTGGGGAAGCGCCAGGGATGGTTCTGGCTCAAATATACCGTCTATCATCACGAAGCTCGTACGGAAGGGCGCATTCACGTGACCAGTGATGAATTGGCAGGCATGTTTGGTGTACGTCTTCGTGTAGAAGAGAATGGGGGAGGTCGTTGGTATGTTCGCAAGGGAAATTTCCTCAATATTCCGCGACCCGGGAATGGGCGTGATGGTGATCCGAACATGTCGGTGCTCATTACTCCAGAAATCCAATTAGCCGTAAAAAAGCTGATCGCATAAGGGGAACTACATACTTCGGGCCGCGCTCATCTGAGCCGGCCTTTTCCTTTTTGAGAGCCATTTTCTTATCAAGGATTTTGTTATTTTTAAGCTTGCAAATATCTGATTGTTTTGGTTTAATCAAATCAGAAAAGGTCACGTGCAAGATGAGAGCCGATAGGCGTAGTCGTAGGAATAATTAGTAAGGTAACCAAAGTCATGGTGCCTGAACTCCGAGTGGTGTGCGATACACTGCGTTAGTACGTGAAAACGAGTTGATCTCATCGGAATATTGCTTTGTGCAATAGAGATCGGGAAGGTTGTTTCCGCAACAAGTTTTCCCCGCGAAACTCCCTGGTAGGCCGCTGAATCATGTCGCGTGAGCGCATGTGGAGGTATCCTTGTAAAGACGGCTGAGAAGTGACTATAGATGTCACGCCGGAGAGGGTCAGAGCCCCGTATCAGCACTTTTTAATGGGCCGTCACTGCGACGGTCCTTTCTTTTTATATTTAAAGATTCTAACTAGCTTATTCTTTAGATTTTGAAAAATAATATGAAAAAACGCTGCCCCTGGGTACCACTCGAAAAAGATTTCTATGTTGAATATCATGATACTGAATGGGGTGTGCCACTGCATGATGATCATAAGATCTTTGAATTTCTAACTCTTGAAAGTGCTCAAGCAGGACTTTCTTGGGAGACAATACTTAAAAAGAGAGATGGGTATAGAAAAAACTTTAAAAACTTTGATCCAAAGAAAGTTGCAAAGCTGACAGAAAAAGATATAGAGCGAATGCTTTTAGATCCTTCTATTATTCGAAATAGGGCAAAGATTGAGTCTGCTATTAACAATGCAAAGAAGTTTTTGGAAATTCGGGAGGAATTCGGGAGTTTTGATGCCTATATGTGGAGTTTTGTAGGAGGGAAGCCAATACAAAACAATATAAAGAAGGTGGAAGATTACCCTGCAACAACAAAAGAGTCAGATACTTTTGCAAAAGATTTAAAAAAGCGAGGATTTAAATTCTTGGGACCAACTACTGTCTATGCACATATGCAGGCATCAGGAATGGTAAATGATCATTCTGTTGATTGTTTCCGGAGGAAGGAAGTAGAGAAGTATACTTAGTGCATGATTAAACAAGCGGTAATTCTTTTTCTTTTTATTCTTGCAGCTCAAGCAGCAGGAATCCTAGGAAGTTTCGCAACAGTTCCAAATATTGAGTCTTGGTACGATTTTCTTGTAAAACCAGCGCTTAATCCTCCAAGTTGGGTATTTGGTCCTGTTTGGACAACACTCTACACACTTATGGGTATTGCCTCATATCTTGTATGGAAGAGTAAGGGTGAGAATTATAGAAGAGTATTGGCGTTATTCTTCACACATCTCTTTGTTAATGCCTCGTGGTCTATCATTTTCTTTGGAGAACAGAATATAGGACTAGCACTTGGTGTAATAATCATCTTAGACTTAATGCTTCTGGAGATAATCAGGCGATTTTATAAAATCTCAAAGATTGCAGGAGTTATTCTCATCCCGTATCTACTTTGGGTGTTGTTTGCAACATATCTCAATGCAAGTCTCTTTTTCCTAAACTAGGGTTATACACCTCATTTTCTAGACAAAATGAGGCTCTGGTGCTTGCGTGATAAAATATATGTGGTCGTATTACCGGAAATTCACATAACGCATATGCGAATGAACGCTCTCGATTGGATTGCATACATCTTAGTTTTCGTTGGAGGTATCAACTGGGGACTTATCGGTGCTGCAAACCTTAACTTGGTAGAAATGATTTTTGGTGCAGGAAATATCGCGAATATTGTATATATTCTCGTAGGAATTTCAGCACTGTACATGCTTTTCAACATGTTCATGAAGAAATAGCATCTAACCTTGCTTTTAGAAAAATCCTCGGTATTACCGGGGATTTTTCGCTTTTTGTCCACTTCTCATACGCTCTGTACATGTTAAACTGATGCGCGAAATGGCAAAAGAAATTGCGATTCATCTTGAACCAACGGTGCTCACGCACCTTTTTGGTTTGCCGATTACCAACACGCTTTTGAGCACTATTGTTGTAAGTATATTGCTTATTGTAAGCGCATACTTTTTGGGGAGGAATTTAAAGCTTGTTCCTGGAAAGCTTCAGGCTGCGGTAGAGGGAATCATTGAATTCCCGTATTCATTTGTTCGAGAGACACTCGAATATGATAAGAAGCTTGTGGCGTGGGTATTTCCACTTGTAATGACAATATTTATTTTTGTCCTTACTGCAAACTGGTTTGGGCTTTTGCCATTTATTGGAGCAATTGGAATAGAAGATCATGGGCACTTCCTTCCATTTTTCTATCCAATTAATACAGATCTCAATGTTACGCTCGCGCTTTCAATTATTGCACTCCTTGCAATTGAAACTGCTGGAATTATCACCCTCGGTGCTTTGAGGTATGGAGGAAAATTTGTTACTTTTAAGTCGCCGCTAGCATTTGCTGTCGGTATCATTGAACTTTTTAGTGAACTAGCACGGCTGATTTCATTCTCTTTCCGTCTCTTTGGAAACATCTTCGCCGGAAAGGTTTTGATTCTCGTTGTGTTTTCATTTGTGCCACTTTTGGTACCAGTGCCACTTCTAGCATTTGAGCTTTTTGTGGGATTTATACAGGCAGCAATTTTTGCCTTGCTGACACTCTTCTTTATAAAGATTGCAGTAGCCGAGCCTCATTAATTTGAGACCACACATCGGATCATACGGTGATTCGATGCGTGGCTTTAAATTGGCCATCAATTATTAAGGTTTAGTACAAATATATGGATATTGAAGCAGTAAAAGCACTTTCTATGGCTATTGCCGTAGGAGTAGGAGTATTGGGACCGGGAATCGGAATCGGAATGATCGTATCAAGAGCACTTGAGGCAATTGGACGAAATCCAGAGGCATCAGGAAAGGTGGTAACAAACATGTTTATTGGTATTGCCTTTACCGAAGCTCTTGCGATTTTCGCACTTGTGGTTGGATTCATCATTAAGTTTACCTAAATCATGTCTGAACTCTTTCACGCATTTGGAATTGATTGGCGTCTGCTTATTTTGCAGGTGATCAATTTTGGAATTCTTGTAGGAGCACTATGGTTTTTCTTGTATAAGCCAGTGCTCTCTATGTTGCGTGGACGGGAGGAAATGATTGCAAAGGGCGTGAAGGATGCGCAGGCTGCAGAGGAGATACGAAAAGATGTAGAAGAGAAGAAGGGAGAGATTCTAAAGTCTGCTGAGACTGAAGCGCATGATGTTGTAACTGCTGCAAAGCAGCAGGGATCTGACGAGCGAGGAAAGATTCTAAAAGATGCAGAGGAGCGTGCGGCTAAAGTTGCAAAAGATGCAGAGCTTCGAGCCAAAGAGACAGAAAAGAAGGCTCGAAAGGATGCAGAGAAAGAGATTGCAAAGCTTTCTATTCTTGCAGCAGAGAAGGTATTAGAGAAGAAATAATATGAATGCACGCATCTATGCAGCAGCTTTAAGAGAATCCCTAGAAGGGAAAACTGCAAGTGAGCAGGGGAAAGTCCTTACAAAGTTTTTAAAGTATGTAAAAGCTAGAAGGCACGAGAAACTTTTGCCAGGAATTCTTGCTTCTTTAAAGAAAGGTGGGACAGAGAAAGGAAAAGAAACGCTTATTGTTGGAAGAAAGAAAGATGTTGTTGCTGCACGCAAAGCAGCTGGGACAAAAGTTGGTGCGACCATCGATCCAAACTTAGTCGGTGGATGGCAGCACTTCAAAGACGGGGTGCTAACTGACGCAAGTTACAAGAGGTCGCTTATGGAGCTTTATCGAAATATCACAAAGTAGTATGGATGCAATTATTAAAAGAATTCAAAAAGAGATTGATACCTTTACCCCGGTAAAGCATCAGGAGGAAGTAGGTCACATCAAGAGTACTGGAGACGGTATTGTTGAAATCGAAGGGCTTGAAAATGCCATGATGATGGAGATGGTGCTCTTTGATAAGACGCACGATAGGTCTCTTGAGGCTGCGCTAAAAGATGATTCTCTAACTTACGGTCTTGTACTAAACCTTGAGGAGGATGGCGTAAAAGCAGCTATTTTGGGAGAGAGCAATACTGTATACGAAGGAATGCTCGTTCGTCGCACAGGAAGGCTTCTATCACTCCCTGTGGGTGATGAGCTTATAGGGCGAGTACTCAACCCTCTAGCTGAGCCAGTTGATGGAAAGGGAAAGACAGGAGCAAAGACATTTGTACCTATTGAGCGTGATGCATACTCTGTGATTGAGCGATCTCCAGTTAACGTGCCGCTTCATACTGGAATTAAGGCGGTTGATGCCATGATTCCAATTGGGCGAGGACAGCGAGAGCTTATTATTGGAGATAGGTATACAGGAAAGACAACTATTGCAATTGATACAATTCTTAATCAAAAGAATGAGTCTCCAAAGAATCGACCAATTTGTATTTATGTTGCCATTGGGCAGAAGGAGTCAAAGACAGCACGTATCGTAGCTGAGCTTGAGGAGAAGGGGGCAATGGATTACACCATTGTAGTTACTGCATCTGCTGCTGAGCCTGCTGCTATTCAATACCTTGCACCATATGCTGGAGCTGCAATCGGAGAGTACTTTATGGATCGAGGGCAAGATGCACTTGTTATCTACGATGACCTTTCAAAGCAGGCGGTAGCATACAGGCAGCTATCGCTACTTCTTCGGCGTCCACCAGGACGAGAGGCCTATCCTGGAGATATTTTCTATCTTCACTCACGATTGCTTGAGCGAGCTGCAAAGCTCTCAAAAGATAAGGGAGGAGGATCTCTTACTGCACTCCCTATTATCGAGACACAAGAGAATGATGTGTCTGCATACATTCCAACAAACGTAATTTCAATTACCGATGGGCAGATTTATCTTGAGTCTGATCTCTTTAACAAAGGACTGCGTCCGGCTATTAACGTAGGATTGTCTGTTTCTCGAGTAGGGTCTGCAGCTCAGACAAAAGCTGTAAAGAAAGTATCAGGAACGGTGCGACTTGAGCTTGCTCAGTTTAGGGAGCTTGAGGCATTTGCACAGTTTGCATCTGATCTTGATAAAGATACAAAGGATCGAATTGATTCAGGGCGAAGAATGACTGAGCTTATGAATCAGGATAAGGGAGCTCCTATGCCGTTTGAGGAGATTGCTGCAATTCTATTTGCTGCAGGAGATGATCTTCTAAATGATGTTGATCCTGCAAAGGTTCGAGAGCTTGAGGCAGAATTTAAGACCTTCCTCGCTCGAGAGGGAGTAATGGTGCTTGAGGCAATCAAGAAAGACAAGGAGATCAGTGAAGATTCTGCAAAGAAGCTAGCTGAGCTCGTGAAGACATTTAAGGATCGATCATAAACCATGTCACTTAAGAGCATTAAAAGTAAGATCAAGGCTACTGAGCGCATCAATAAGGTGACGAAGGCTATGGAGGCTGTGTCAGCAGTGAAGATGCGCAAGAGTCAGGAGACAGCACTTGGTGGTAGATCGTATGCTACTGCTGCTGTTTCTATTCTCTCTCGTCTTGCAGGAGGAAGTTTCGCAAAGAATCACCCTCTGTTTGTGAAGCGAACAGGAAAGAAACTTTTAATGCTTGTTATTACAAGTGACAAGGGGCTTGCGGGGTCACTTAATGCTGGGGTCCTTAAGGCAACAGAAGCTGCAATACATCTTAAGTCTCCAGATTCATCTCTTGTAGACATCTATGCAATTGGAAAGAAGGGACGAGATTACTTCCGTAATCGAGGACCTGAGATCATTGGATATACAGAGAATAAGAATGATGATATTGAGATTGATTCAATTAAGGATGTTGCAGATATCCTTACAACAAAGTTTATAAGTGGTGAATATCATGAGTGCATTGTTGCGTATAGTAAGTTCAACTCAACATTTGAACAGATTCCTATGGTGAGGAGACTACTTCCACTTTCAGTTGAATCTTTGCAAGAGATTGTAAATGATATTGCACCGAAGGAAGGTAAGTGGAGTGACACAGAAGCTAAAGAAGCTCCCGTGTACACTGTGGAGCCATCACCTGAGGAAGTGCTTGAGGTGTTGATTCCAAAATTACTCTCGATTGGAATCTATCACCTCTTGCTCGAAGGAAAGGCCTCCGAGCACTCGGCAAGAATGGTTGCCATGAAGAGTGCATCAGACAAGAGTAAGGAGGTAAAGCAGGAATTGAATTTGAAGTTTAACAGAGCAAGGCAGGCAGTTATTACAAGAGAAGTTTCAGAGATTATTGGAGGAATAGAGGCAATGGCAAATTAATATGAAAAAAGGAACAATCACACAAGTTATCGGGCCAGTTGTAGACGTACATTTTGATGAAAACCTACCTGCTATTCAGGAGGCACTTGTTGTTGCAAAAACAAAGACACACGGAGAAATAACCCTAGAGGTAGCCCAGCACTTGGGACTTGATCGAGTGCGAGCTATTGCTATGAGTGATACCGGAGGACTTACTCGAGATGAGCAGGTAGAGGCAACCGGTGCTCCAATCTCTGTTCCTGTTGGAGAAGTTGCTCTAGGACGTTTGATGAACGTGCTTGGAGAGACTGTAGATGGAGGAAAGGCAATTCCTGCAAAAGCAAAGCGTGCTCCAATTCACGCAAAGCCACCTTCTTTTGATCAGCAGACAACTAAAGCTGAGGTATTTGAAACAGGAATTAAGGCAGTAGACCTTATGGTTCCTTTCCTAAAGGGAGGAAAGGTTGGACTCTTTGGAGGAGCGGGAGTAGGAAAGACTGTTCTTATTCAAGAGCTTATCCGAAACGTGGCAACTGAGCACGGAGGATACTCAGTGTTTGCTGGAGTAGGAGAGCGAGTACGAGAAGGAAATGACCTTTATCATGAAATGAAAGAGTCAGGAGTGCTTCCAAAGACAGCTCTTGTATTTGGACAGATGAATGAGGTGCCAGGAGCCAGGGCGCGAGTAGCGCTCACCGGACTTGCTCTAGCTGAGAACTTCCGAGATGAGGGAGGGAAGGACGTACTCTTCTTTATGGATAATGTGTTTAGGTTTATTCAGGCAGGATCAGAGGTGTCATCACTTCTTGGACGAGTGCCTTCTGCTGTGGGATATCAGCCAACACTAGCTCAAGAGATGGGACAGCTTCAGGAGCGTATTACTTCTACAAATAATGGTTCTATTACATCAGTACAGGCTGTGTACGTGCCTGCCGATGACCTTACCGATCCAGCACCTGCTACAACTTTCGCGCACCTAGACGGTACAGTAGTGCTTTCTCGTCAGCTTGCAGCGCTTGGTATCTATCCTGCGATTGACCCGCTAGAGTCTAGCTCAGCTGCTCTTGATCCAGATGTGGTGGGAGATGAGCACTATGAGGTGGCAAACCAGGTAAAGCAGGTGTTGCAGCGATACAAAGACCTTCAGGATATTATTGCCATTCTTGGTATTGAAGAGCTTTCAGATGAAGACCGGCTTGTTGTTAGCAGAGCAAGAAAGCTTCAGAAATTCCTCTCTCAGCCATTCCACGTTGCTGAGGTATTTACCGGAGCTCCCGGAAAGTATGTATCTCGAGAAGATACGGTGCGAGGATTTAAAGAGATTGTAGAAGGAAAGCATGATGACAAGGATGAACAGGCTTTCTACATGAAGGGTTCAATCGACGAAGTAAAATAACATGAAGTCTTTTCACCTTACTGTTTCTAAAGTTGGAGAGAGTCTCTACGAAGGTGATGCGCATTCACTTACACTTGCGTGTGTAGATGGTGAAATAACAGTGCTTGCAGATCACGAACCATTTGTAGCTCCTGTAGTGCCTTGTACTGCTGTTGTCTATGACGGAAAAGAGCATAGGCATGACATTGAGTTTAAACATGCTGGTGTCATTGAGATTTCAAACAATCAGGTGACGGTGATTCTATAAAAATAAAAACCCCACACAACTGTGTGGGGTTTTTATTTTTAATGCTGTACTGCTTGCTCCTCTGCAAGTTTCTTTGCTTCCTTTTCTTCAGGAAGCATTCCTGGCCATCGCCTATAGATGATAGGGATAAGGATAAGGGTTAGAACAACCGAGAAGGTAAGTCCAAAGATAATTGCCCATGCAAGTGGTGCCCATAGTGCTGAGGCAAAGATAAGTGGCATGATTCCAATTACTGTTGTAAGGGTAGTAAGAAGAATCGGTCGCAGTCGAGCTGTTGCTCCTTCAAGTACAACCTCATCAATAGATTTCTCAGGATTCTTTCGACGGATGTTATTCATTACGTCGATAAGGATAATTGAGTTATTTACCACAATTCCAGTTAGAGCAATGAATCCCATAATAGAAGGGAAGGATAGCGCCTGCCCTGAAATCATAAGTCCAAAGAAGATTCCAATAAGTGAGAATGGAACAACTGAAAGCACGTACAGTGCATATCGGAATGAATTAAATTGTAGTACAAGGATCGCAAGCATTGCGATAATTCCAACAATAAGTGAGAGAAGCATCTCAACAAATGCCTGATTTGATTCGTCAGACTCTCCTGCAATATTTAGTGTTACTCCAGCAGGGAGATCAAGACTCTCTCGTCCCTTCATGATCTCTCCAAGGATTTGGTATGTATTTCCATCTTTTGCAAGTCCTGCAGATACAGTGAGAATACGCTTCCCGTCTTTGTGTGAGATAACAGCATTACTTACTTCATAGCTCTCTGTTACAAGAGATCCAAGAAGCACAGGTCCCTTAGGTCCTTGCACTGTTAGCTGCCGCACTTCATCGAGTGTTGCTCGATTGGTCTCGTGAGGGTCTGTATAGTCTGCTGCAAGGTTTGTCTTTACGACAATATCAATATCCTCATCATTTTGTGGGATTGATGTTGCATCTACTCCAGAGATAGAGGTTCGAAGTACCTCAGCTACAGCAAGAGGTGAGAGTCCAAGTTCTACAACCTTTGCTCGATCAATGGTAAGTACAAATTGCGCGACATTGTCTCGTGCACTTGTAAGCACGTTTGCAGTTCCTGGAATTCCCTCAAGGAATTGCCGGACAGTAGTTCCAGCTGCAATAAGGTCATCATTATTTGTTCCTGAAAGCTCGAGAGCAATGGCATCTCCTGTAGGAGGTCCATCACTTGGCTCATCAACACGAATATCTGATGTGGTGATGTGTGCAAGGCTTGCGCGAATATCTTCGAGGATCTCAGTACTTGTCTGCTTCCTATCTTCTTTAAGAGTAATCTGCATGTTTGCAAACTTTGAGTCTGCAGAACCTGACCCATTAAATGGACTTGCTACTCCCACTCCGGTAGTGAAGTCTTCAATGCGAGAATCCTGCAGAAGAATTGCTTCTACTTTCTGTGCCTCAAGATTACTTCGAGCAAGTGTTGTTCCTTGTGGAAGTTCAATATCTACAAAGAGGTTGTCTACATCTCCTTGGTCAAAGAATGTAACTCGCACAAGACCAAATGCAGGAAGTGTGAATGAGAGAATGAACATTGCGATAATAGTCCAAATGAAGATAGTCTCTCGTCTCTTGTTTCCTACAATTTTTTGTACATTCTTTTTATACCAAGATCGAATCTCATCAGTTTTCTGCTCCTGAAGTTTTCCAAACTTTGTTGTTGTTCGTCGCTTAAGGAATGTTGAGGCGATAAGAGGAATAAGACCAAGGGCCACAAATAGTGATGCAGCAAGTACGAAGATTATCGTAAACGGAATAGATGCAATAAATTGCCCAGTTACTCCAGATACAAGGAATAGGGGAGCAAATACTGCAATGGTAGTAAGTGTTCCTGCAGTAATAGGGTAGCTGTACTCACGGAGTGCTTCACGTGCACTTTGAAGTTTTCCGTGCCACTCCTTCATGCGTCCATTAATTCCTTCTACAACTACAATCGCAGAGTCCACAAGGATTCCAACTGCGAGGATAAGTGAGAAGAGAGAAACAAAGTTAAGTGTGTTTCCAGACGTATAGAGTCCAATAAATCCAATAAAGAATGAAAGAGGAATCGCAAGTCCTGCAATAAGAGCTTCTCGCCATCCAATGGCAACAAGAAGAATAAGAATTACAAGAGAAATGGTCTGGATTCCTGTTCGCGTAAGGTTTATAAGGTCGTCTTCTACGAGCTCTCCATTATCATAAGTAATCAAAGTAGTGAGTCCTTGCAGTTCCTTTGTTTCTTCAAGTTCAGTTACTTTATTTCGTACATCACGTGCAATAGACGTGATGTCTCCGCCACTTCGTTTATACACTGAAAAT
>DFOU01000004.1:0-8623 GCA_002376865.1 Patescibacteria group bacterium UBA3533
TGAAGAGAGCAACCACAAGCAAGAAGTTGTTCTCAAGGAATGCGCTCGATGAAACAATGGCCTGCGTTGCAGCTGGAAGCTCTACTCCAAGCTCTTCGAAGGTACTCGTTAGAGTTGGCACCACAAACAAAAGCATGAGCACAGTAATGATTCCAATTGCAATCAAAATAATCGAAGGATAAATCATCGCGCTTCGCACTTTCTTTACAAGCGTGTGTGATCGCTCCATTTGCTTTCCAATAACAAGAAGGGACTCATGTAATGTTCCACTCTCTTCCCCTGCCTTTACCATTGAGATGAAAAGTTTTGAGAAAATTTTTGGATGCTTTGCCATCGACTCATAGAAAGAGAGTCCTTTTGAAACATCTGTTCCGATTTCTGCAACAACTTCTTTAAGAAGAGGGTTCTTGCTCTGTCGCTCAAGCACAGAAAGCGCTCTTGAGACTGAAAGTCCAGCCTTGAGCATCGCTGCAAGTGTTTTTGTAAATACGATCTTCTCTTCAACCTTTACTGCACCAAGAAAACTACGTAGTTTATTTAAAAATCCCCCACCTGCAACCTTTATAGAAACAACTGTTCCGCCTTCTGCTCCCACATGCGCATACACATCAGCTTTACTCTCTCCTTCAAGAGTCCCTGTATATTCTTTTCCATCTGATTTTTGCGCTTTGTACGTAAATTTTTTCACCCCTTAAATGTAGCACGCAAACAAAAGACCCTGATACGATTTCACGTACCAGGGCCACTAACCTACTAGTCAAAACTTCCTTCTTCAAGCAAGGAGCTTGAAGAATAAAAGAGCAAAAATCCGAGCGCAAGCATAATGAATGCAAGTGATTCACTGCCGATGGACAGCCCAAAAGACTGCATCATGTCTGAAAAACCAACATACGTAAGAGGTCCTTCAAACGGCATGGGATAGAGGGCCCCAACAACCTCAAAGGCAGCAAGTATCGCAATCACAGCCCCCATCCACTTCGCGACAAAGAAGACGAGTGCCGAAACCACAATACGAGAAAAACCAAAACGCAGTGCGATAATTCCTGCGACAAACGCCAAAACAACTATTGCGACATTGACAGGACCCGGCATAATGACCGAATCAAAATCCCTTTCTAGCACAGACCATACTTGATGCATGAAAAGTGCAATGAGAGAAAAACCAAGAACCACTGCCACTAAGCGAAAATACGCCATTTCAAATCCTCCAATTTCCTACCGACAAGATGCTCTTTTTATATAGAAACGTCAACTACTCAGAGATAACTCGAAGCACTTCCTCAAGTGAAGTTGTTCCAACTGCAGCTTTGTAAATTCCATCTTCAAGCATTGTAAGCATCTCTTCTTTTCGAGCTTGTGCTTCAAGTCCATCAGTATTGGCGTTTTGCATCATAAGCTCTCGCATTCCTTCACTCATACGAAGCACTTCGTGAATTCCAATTCGTCCTGAGTATCCATCCTCACACTCAGCACTCTTCTCTGGATGATAGAACGTTAGATCATCAATAGAGCTTTTTGGTTTTGCAATTTTTTCATCTTGGAGCGCCTTAAATGCTGCTTCAAAATGATCTGTTCGTGCAATCTCATCACGCGCTGCCTTATTTAGCTTGTACTCCTCTTTCTTGTCACAAAGCTTTCGCACCAATCGCTGTCCGATAATTACGCGGAGTGTAGATGAGAGCAAGAATCGTTCAGCTCCCATATCAAGAAGTCTTGGAATGGCACCTGCTGCTGAGTTTGTATGGAGTGTTGCGAGCACCAAGTGTCCTGTAAGAGCTGCATTAATAGCAAGTTGTGCAGTCTCTTTATCTCGGATCTCTCCCACCATGATGATATCCGGGTCTTGTCGCACAAGAGACCTAAGTCCTGACTCAAAGGTAAGACCAATATGAGGATTTACCTGCGTTTGATTCACTCGAGGCATCTGATACTCAATCGGATCTTCAATGGTAGAGATGTTTACATCTGGAGTATTTAAAATATCTAAAATAGTGTAGAGCGTTGTTGTCTTTCCAGATCCTGTGGGTCCTGTTACGAGAATAAGACCAGTCTTCTGACGTGTTGCTTCATGAATTCGCTCTAGATTCTCTCCATGAAAACCAAGTGTTTCAAGTGAGAAGCCTCCTCCACCCTCTCGCAGAAGTCGCATTACTACCTTCTCTCCATAAAATGTTGGAAGTGTTGAAACTCGGAAGGAAACTTTCTCTCCTTCGCTGTCCATCTTGAATCGTCCATCTTGTGGAAGCCTTTTCTCATCAAGCTTCAAACTTGAAAGCACTTTGATACGAGCTGAGATTGAAGGGCCTGCTTCTTTTGGAAGAGTCATCGCATCATGAAGAAGCCCATCTACTCGATAGCGCACCATCACCTCATGCTCAGATGGTTCAATATGAATATCTGATGCCTTTTGGATGATTGCGTGCTTTAAAAGAGTATCTACAATACGTACTACAGGAAGATCCTCGGCAATTTTTTTAAGCTCAGCTTCGCTTTTCTCTTCTCCATCTTCCTTAATTACCTTCAGCGACTTACTCTCCTTTGAAATAATATCTCCGAACTCTTCTTTGAGAGTTTTTTGGTACTGAAGGAGCGCCTGCTTTATTGACTCATCATCTGTAAGACGCACTCGCACCTTAAGACCAATCTTTTTTCGAATTGTATCGATAGCTGCGAGATCTTTTGTATCAAGCATCGCAACCTCTACCCCCTCTTCACCCTTGTTATACGCAACAATGTTGTTATTACGGGCAATAGGTTCTGGAATAAGCGCCAAAAGATCTGGATCAATCTTTTTTTCTTTCAAATCTACAAAAGGAATGCCCAGTACGTACGCACTAATACGTCGAAGATCATTTTCTTCGATTTTTCCTGTAGAAACCAAGATATCTCCCAAAGACCGTCCTGCTTTTTCAGCCTCTTCTGCAGCTGCATCAACGTCTTTACGAGAAACAAGTCCTGAGTCTGCAATAAACTCATGGAGCTGACGCTCATCAATTTTCATATATATAAAATAGCACGGAGGCGTACATATATATGTATGTATTCCCCTAAAAAACAGCCCCGGACAAAAAGTCCGGGGCGCAGAAGATGTCTTCAATCCTTTTCAGGAAGAAAGGCGAATGTAATAGCAGTAGAAATTCCTGCAATTATTGCAGTCACAATAGGCCACAACAGGTACCACCAAAGGTTGAGTTCTTCTGTACCGGCATAGAAGACAAATGCTGAAAGTCCTGCAACCAATACGGCTGACATTACTACAGCAGCAGAAAGCGTACTGTGCCGATCCTTCTGAAAACAAAGCACGTGGAGCACAGAGGCTGTCACTGTGCTGAGAATCAAAATTCCCACAGTGACGATTGCCACCTCTATGGGAATACCGGAGCGCTCCCTAAAAAACATTTGATCAAAAAAGTACGTAAACGCAAGAAAAATTCCTGCGCCCTGCAGTCCAACAAAAAAGAAAGCTGCACCAAAAAAACGGAGCATGTTTGTATCCTTGTGCATCTACAGTGTGCACCCTTTCTGCCATACGGGATACCATATAAAAAATTAATACTCAAATTAAAAAGCCGCACATAGGAGTGCGAATACTTTCGGACAAATACGTGCGGCTTTAAGGTCTTAACCGCGAGTTATCAGATTGCGAAACGGAAGTTTCAGGAAGTAGAGAACACCATTCCACATAGCTTGTAGAAAGTAGAGAATATCATCCCACATAGCTTGTAGATACGATTTGAAACGATATGCATACTTGGCACGCGCTAGCGTGAGCCACCTTCCCGGCCATTGCAGGAAGATAAAAATCATCCAGGCAAATGTAATGCCGATAACAGTAGCCCCGAACCAATACGGACCAACAACACTTTCGTATACAATCGCAGCTGCAAATCCGAAGACGAGCGCAGATACAAACAGTAGCGTGAGAAACGCTTTTCTCATCCTTCGCTGCATCCCCTCTTCGAGCTCAGAAAGAAGATATTCTTCTCCTTCTTTCCTTTTCTTTTTCCGCTGTGCGATAACGCGCAGTCGATTAGACATTTTCATAATAAAGAACTCCTCTGTTAAGACCGGAGGTATTTAACCACACTTATAAAGCCTTGACAATATATGCTGTATTGTTGTAACATCCTTCCACTTAAGGAAGTACGTACAGGTACATCTTTTACCTAAGTCGGAAAACTTAAGTACCCAAAATGGTGTCCGAGATGGCCCTTCCCGCCAACTCCTCCATCCTTGGGCGGCCCGGTGTTGAGGCGCTTCACTGCGACTCCACCGGGCCTTTTCTATACAAAAGGCCAGAGCATGTGCTCTGGCCACCTCTTTATACGCATACCCAGAATTTTCGCTTCGGAAAACTTTTTTTCGGAACTCTCTGGTTTGTTGCCTTCAAAGCGGACGCCCTTGAAGCACCGCCCCGAGAACGCTCTTTGTTCCTGGAAATAATATTCAGCTTCTTGGGTAAAACAGCATCAGGCCGCTGAAAGAACGGCTCTCTTGGATCTTCAGGTATTTGCTCAACAAGAACAGACACCCGCGAATCTTCAGGAGACAAGATACTCATTGTGAAAACAACCACTGCATGAGCTAAAAGAACATTGCTCATATGTAACCTCCCTTTGTTCTGCTTCGGAGCATTACATACATATATACGTATAGTCAATAATCTACATTGACTTTCTGCAAAAAACACGTATTATTCCCCTATTGATGACGTCCGCACCCGCGGGCGATTATTTTTACAAAAATTGAATAACAATTGAATATGTTTGACTTAAAAGTAATACAATCTGTTCTTGATCAGTTCGAGGAGGAGAAGAATATCCCCCGAGAAAAGATGATTGAGGCAATTGAAGCAGCCCTTGCGACTGCATATAAGAAAGAGTACGGAAAGCGAAATCAAATCGTTCGTGCGACTTTGGATATGAATACTGGAACTCCTGTATTTGAGCAGGTAAAGCAGGTTGTAGACGAGTCACTCGTATACTTTGATGAAGAAGAGGAGCGCGCAGAAGATGATGAGCGAAGTTTCTTTGATTCTGAGAAGCACATTCTCCTAGAAGACGCGAAGCGTATTAAAAAAGATGTAGAGCTTGATTCTGAGCTTACATTCCCACTTGAAGCACAAGCTGATTTTGGACGAATTGCAGCACAAACTGCAAAGCAGGTAATTATTCAGAAGATTCGAGAGGCTGAGAAGGGATCTATCCTTGAGGAGTTCGCAGGGCGCGAGGGAGAAATCGTATCTGGAACTGTTCAGCGTGTTGAGCGTGGAATGATCTACGTAGACCTCGGACGAACAACAGGAATTATTCCTTTTGAGGAGCAAATTCGAGGTGAGCGATACCGAACTGGAGAGCGAATTAGAGCTTACCTATACTCAGTTGATGAGGGAGCACGTGGAGTATTCCTTCGTCTGTCACGATCTCACCCTCAGTTTGTTATCGAGCTGTTTAAGCTGGAGGCACCAGAGCTTGCAAATGGAACAGTAGAGATTAAGGCTATTGCCCGAGAGCCAGGAAGCCGAACAAAGCTTGCGGTTATCTCAGAGGATGATCATATCGACCCAGTTGGATCACTTGTTGGACAGCGAGGAGTTCGAGTATCTACCGTAACGAGTGAACTTGGAGGAGAGCGAATCGACATTATCGAGTGGAATGAAGATGAGGAAATGTTTGTAAAAGACGCCCTATCTCCTGCCGAAGTAGTGTCAGTAGAGATGGATGAGAAGGAGCACAAGGCAGTCGTAACGGTAAATGAAGACCAGCAGTCTCTTGCTATTGGTCGCGGAGGACAGAACGTTCGTCTTGCAGCTAAGCTAACTGGATGGAGCATTGATATTGCTTCAATCGGAGGAGAATCAGTTGCAGAAACTGATGGAAATGAGGTTGAGGTTGCAGAGAAAGAGGAGGAGGCACCTGCTGTAGAAGAAGAAGTTGCCACAGAGGAAGAAACTCCAGTTGAAACTGAAGAAACTCCTGAGGAAACTAAGGAAGAGGAGGCAGCTCCAGCTGAGGAGAAGGAAGAGGAGGAGAAAGCTTAAGTGATATAAACTATATATATGAACTTACTGCATGATATCGAACCAGGAACAGCTGATGAGATGAATGTCATCATCGAAATTCCAAAGGGTTCAAAAAATAAGTACGAGATTGATAAAGAGACAGGAATGATTGCACTTGATCGTGTAATGCATACCGCACAGGACTATCCATTTGATTATGGATTCGTTCCTCGAACGCTTTGGGATGATGGAGATGCACTCGATGTGCTTGTCCTAACTACATACCCACTAGCACCAGGTATTCTTGCTCGATGTCGGCCAGTTGCGATCCTAAAAATGATCGATGGAGGAGAAAGTGATGACAAAGTTATCGCTGTCCCAACAGAAGATCCGCGCTTTGATAGCGTAAAAGATCTCTCTGATGTGAACCCTCACACCCTAAAAGAAATTGAACACTTCTTTGCTACCTATAAGAAGATTCAGAATAAAGAGGTGCAGACAGACGGATTCAAGGGAGCAGATGATGCAAAAGCAGCATTTGATCGCGCAGTAGAGCTCTATTCTAAGAAGTAATACCCCTTAGGGGATATATAACAGCCCGGCATATGCCGGGCTGTTATACTTTATATAGATACCCGTATGCATGCGGCGTAGCAATTACAAATATAAAAATGTATCGATACATGAAGACAATACAAAAAATAGCTGGAGCATCACTTGCACTTCTATTTTTGCTTACCGGAGCTCCTGCATTTGCACAGGAGACTAACGCCGTATCAGCGGATCGAGATGCTAAGAAGCTAGAGCTTCAGGCAGATCGAGATGCGAAGCGCGCAGAGCTCGAAGCAAAGAAAGCTGAAGCTGTTGAAGCACGAGATGCTAAGAAAGCTGAAGCTCAGGACATGCGAGATGCAAAAAAAGGCGAGCTTGAAGAAAAGAGAGCAGAGCTCGAAGCAAATCGTGACGCAAAGAAGGAGGAGTTAGAGGCAAAGAAAGAGGAGCGAGTTGCAGCTCGTGAAGAAAAGAGAGAAGAGATTCGAAAGAAGTTCACTGAACGAGCTAAAGAACGAATCAAGAAGTACCTTGAGCGAATGGAAGAGAAGATGAGCGCCATGGCAGATCGTCTAGATCAGATCATCGAGCGATTTGATGCACGTCTTGACGCTATTGAGGCAGAAGGAGTTGATGTTAGCGAAGCAGAGCGAGCTATTGCCGCGGCAAAGACTGCTGTAGCTGATGCACGAGAACAAGTGGAGATTCTTGAGATAAGTGGAGATGAACTTATTGCATCACTTGATATAGAAGACGGTGAGCCTCGAGAGGTTCTTGCAAAGGTAAAGGAGATTGCAAGCACAGCACGAGAAGCACTTAAAGATGCACACGAGTCTCTACGAGAAGCGGTCGAAGCCATTAAAAACCTTAAGCTATCTGCAAGCGTTCTAAACGCTGTTGAGTAATATGGACCAAGAACCACAGGCACCTAACCCAGCACCGGAGGCACCAGAAGCACCAGCACCTAACCCAGCACAAGCTCCTGAAGAAGGGGCAGCTGGAGGAGGAACAGCACTTCTTGCTCTTGGAGTAATCGTTGTTGTTATCTTAGCTGGAGCATTCTTTATCTTTGGAGATAAGTACTCTGGAGCACCAAAAACAGAAGCTGATCTTGAGCAGCAATTCGATGCTGCAGAAGGAGCAGCCCAGGCTGAAGTAGAAGCAATTGGCGCAGTAGAAGAGTCTACTGCCCTATCATCAATTGAGGCTGACATTAATGAGAGCGATCTCTCAGAACTTGATGCTGAACTTGATGCAATTGATGAGGAGTTTTCAATCTAAAGAAAACCTCTACTCTTTTTAAGAAAAGCGCCATTTGGCGCTTTTCTTGTACTCATTCATAGTCCCTGCTAGTATGGCACTACTATGAAAATGGAAAAAGAAATCAGCAATAATCTTGTGCCAATGGTGGTTGAGAAAGGCCAGTATGGCGAGCGAGCATACGATATTTACTCACGACTTCTAAAGGAGAGAATCATCTTCCTTGGAGGAGCAATTGATAATCACGTTGCCAATCTTGTAGTAGCGCAGCTTCTTTTTCTTGAAGCAGAAGACCCAAAAAAGGATATTCAAATCTACATTAACTCTCCAGGAGGTTCGGTAACTGCAGCACTTGCGATGCTCGATACCATGAACCACATCAAGCCTGATGTTTCTACCGTATGTGTGGGACTTGCAGCATCAGCAGGAGCAGTTCTTCTTGCAGCAGGTACAAAAGGAAAGCGATTCGCACTCCCTAATGCAGAAGTTATGATCCACCAGCCATGGGGAGGTGTTGAAGGACAAGCAAGTGATATTGAAATTACTGCAAAGCACATCCTTTCAACTCGAGATCGTCTGAATAAAATCCTTGCAGACGCAACGGGGCAGCCCCTTGAGAAGATTGCAACTGATGTAGACCGAGATTTCTTCATGACAGCAGATGAAGCGAAGAAATATGGGCTTGTCGACAAGGTACACAAGAGCAAGTCGTAGTTTTATCTCCACATTAAGAAACAGCGCTTAGTAAGGCGCTGTTTTTTACATTCTCCTTTCAACTACGTAGTTAATTACGTAATTAACTACGTAGTT
>DFOU01000004.1:8932-9514 GCA_002376865.1 Patescibacteria group bacterium UBA3533
ACGTAATTAACTACGTAGTTGAAAAATGATCACTCTCGATAGCGAGAAGCAATTGCCGTCCAATTAACTTCCTCCTCTCCTACATCGTGGCAGATGAGTGCTCCCCTATCTTGCTCACAAATGCGCGAGCCCTCAGGCAAACCATCAACGGTGCCATCTGGAAATATGACTTTGAGTTGTTCGCCTTCAAAATCGATCCAGATGTATCCGTAGACCCCATCTGCTCGCTGAACCCTTCCAGGCCAGCAGCCTAGAGAACCATCATCTTTTCTTTCACAGAAGTGTCCAGTTTCTCTCTCGACACGTTCTGCAAAGCTTGAGGTATCTTCTAGGGTGAGAATAAACATCATTGCTGTAAGAACAAGCATTGGCTTTTCCTCCTACCTAATATAATACCGCATAAAAAGTAGCCGTTACCCACCTGGGTAACGGCTATACAATTCAGAGATCAATCCCACATTGAGCAGGAGCAACGACACCTTGCTGCAGAGCATCATGGTGTCCAGCTGCATAGCCTTCTGCCTGACCGATCCTGCGACCCATTTGCGCTGCTGCCTGTATACCTGGAATTGCCATGAGAAG
>DFOU01000001.1:0-3972 GCA_002376865.1 Patescibacteria group bacterium UBA3533
CCTTTTCATACATTACACCTCGACCATCTTTTCCAATTACTTCGGTAATAATTGGTTTCCTTCCAGTTGGCATCTGGTCAATAAGTGTAAGGTCGAGGTCTCCATAAATGGTGAGTGCGAGAGTTCGAGGAATAGGGGTGGCTGTCATTGAAAGTAAGTGCGGAGCAACTTTATCTTTCCTTGTGATCTTTTGCCGCTGCACTTTTCCAAAGCGATGCTGCTCATCGATAATGGCGTAGGCAAGGTTTTTAAATTTCACACTCTTTTGAATAAGTGCGTGCGTTCCAATGACAATAGGAATCTCTCCATTTTCTACCCACTTAGAGAGCTGAGCTTTTGAAATACGAGTAGCTTCTTCGTTATTTACCTTAGAAGGGAACTTGTAGCATTCCTTTCCTGTAATGAGTCCAATCTTAATGGGGTGGTCCTTAAAGTATTCAATAAATGATTTGAAATGTTGCTTTGCCAGGATTTCAGTTGGCACCATATAGGCAACTTGCAGGTTTCCAAAACTCTGTCCTTTGGGCCGTGAG
The DNA here is from genome assembly GCA_002376865.1 of Patescibacteria group bacterium UBA3533. Lineage (GTDB taxonomy): Bacteria > Patescibacteriota > Minisyncoccia > Phycocordibacterales > Phycocordibacteraceae > Minusculum. The sequence continues at coordinate 534 of DFOU01000001.1, forward strand.
GTTGCAACCATATAGGTTGTTGCAGCAGCAACCGCTGTCTTTCCAGATCCTACATCTCCCTCAACAAGCCGCATCATGGGATGGTTCTTTGCAAAGTCATCAACGATATCGTCTATGGCGTTTGTCTGCGCATCAGTTGGTGTAAAAGGGAATGAATCTATAAAGGATTGTAAGCTCTCTCTATTTACATCTACAGGAAGTGCCTCTTGTTCTTCTGCCTCCCTCTTACTCTTTTGCATAAGAGTTTGTATCAAGAATACTTCTTCAAATGCTAGGCGCTTTCTCGCAGCTTGAGCTTGCTCAATCTTTTGTGGCATGTGCATCCAGATGAGAGAAGAGTCTAGTTTTGGAAGGTTGTATTTCTTTAGGAGTGCATCTGGTATTGGGTCAGTTAATTTCTCGAGTACTCCGCCAGCTATTATTTTTTTAATACTATGGAAAATCCAAAGGGATGTAACTCCTTTGCTCTCAGGGTAGATAGGGTAGAGAATTTCTTCTTCACGCTCTCCTGCAAAGAGTGAGTCGTGTGTGTCAGCAGGGAGGGTTTCAATTGGTTCAATCTTTGGGTTAGCAAGATAGTACTTTCCTTCACTCCCTGTTACTTTCCCGACTACTTTTACATTCATTCCGGGGGCTAACATCTTTGCAATGTATGGCTGGCTAAACCATCGTGCTTTTATGGTTCCTGTCCCATCCTCAATAACAGCTTCTGCTATTGGTTTTCTTGTTTTAAATGTCTTCCCGGTCTTTGCAGATTTAATTCGTCCATAGACGGTTGCGCTCTCTCCCAAGTGCACGCTTTTTATAGTTGCGAGCTCTCCAGTATTTTCATAGCGACTAGGGAAATGATAGAGAAGATCTTGCAAACTCTCTATGCCAAGACGCTTCAGTGCCTTTTGTTTGGCCTCTGTCATTCGAGGAGAAATGCTTTTAATTGGGTCGTTTGGATTCATGGGTTACACTGCTATCTATTCAAGTATACCTGTATGAAAGATATTAAAGAAAAGGCACTGAAAGCGCACAAAAAAGCTGGAGGAAAGATAGGAATTACAGGGAAAGTATCTCTTACAAAACAATCTGATTTCTCTTTGTACTACACTCCAGGAGTTGCAGCCGTCTCAAGTCTTTTGGCAAAGAAAGAAAAGGAAGCAAAAAACTACACTATTAAAAAGAATACTGTTGCTGTTATCTCAGATGGTTCAGCAGTATTAGGTCTTGGAAATATCGGGTCATATGGAGCACTTCCTGTTATGGAAGGAAAGGCGCTTATCTTTAAAGGTCTTGCAGGGGTAGATGCATTTCCTATTGTCTTAGATACGCAGGACCCTGATGAGATTGTGGAGACTATTAAGAACATTGCTCCAGTATTTGGAGGAATTAATCTTGAGGATATTAAAGCTCCACAGTGTTTTGATATTGAGAAGAGGGTAAATAGAGCTCTTGATATACCTGTAATGCATGATGATCAGCATGGGACAGCCATTGTAGTGCTCGCAGGACTTATAAATGCTTCTAAGGTAGTAAAGAAGAAGTTGGAGGACTTGGAGATTGTAATTGTGGGAGCAGGAGCTGCAGGAGCTGCTATCGCAGACCTTCTCGTACATAAGGGTGTGGGAGATGTTGTAGTGCTCGATAGTGTCGGAGCAATCTATAAAGGAAGGGAGAAGCTAAGTCCGTATAAGGAAACTCTTGCAAAGAAAACAAATAAAAAGAAAAAGAGTGGAGTTCTGTCAGATGTAATAGAAGGAGCTGATGTTGTAATTGGTGTTGCAGGGAAGGGAGGAAAGTTTGGCAAAAGAGATATTAAAAAAATGGCAAAAAATCCTATTGTCTTTGCGCTTGCTAATCCTAATCCTGAGATACTTCCGGAGGATGCGTGTAAGGCAGGAGCTGCAGTTGTGGCAACAGGGCGATCTGATTTTAAGAATCAGGTAAACAATGCGCTAGCATTCCCTGGTATTTTTAGGGGTGCATTAGATGCTGGAATAACTGATATAACAGAGGATATAAAACTGAATGTAGCAGATGCTCTTGCAAAGCTTATTAAGAGCCCAAGCAAGGATCAAATACTGCCTGAATTGCTTGATAAACGGGTAGTTAAAGCCGTAGCAAAAGCGGTACAGAAATGATAAGGTGTCGTAACTGGAGAGTTGGCCGAGTGGTCGAAGGCGCTTCACTGCTAACGAAGTAAGGGCTAACCCCCTTCATGGGTTCGAATCCCATACTCTCCGCTGAAAAGTCATAAAAAGTGTGTTTGCATCTAAGCTTTAATAAAGGGAAGTGTATAATAGTGGTCAATGAACAACTTCTTAAACAGCTTGCTGGGAGATAGTCATGAAATAAGCGAATCTCTCAACAAAGCTTTGGATGAAAGGTTGTCATCGCCGTTTTACGGTTTCTTCATTCTTGCTTGGTTGTCAGTAAATTGGCAAATTCCTTACACTGCTTTGTTTCAAGATCAAGAATTACTTCTTATAGAGAAGGGGTTGTTAAGGGCTGAATACATATCATCTGAACTTATTCCAAGCACACTTTCTCTAGAATGGATTTTTTACTTTTTTATATTACCGTTCTGGATCACGATAATTGTTTTTTGGCCAATGCAATATGTGACCCGCTTTTTCTATAGGAAGTATATAAAAAATGTTAATCACCTTGAGGTAATACGAATAAAAGAAACTACAGAAAAAATAAAAGCGGAAAAGGAAGAGTTTGATGAAGTTGCAGCTCGTGCCGATGCAAAAAAAGAGGCAGAAGAAAAATCACCAGAAATTTTGTGGGAAGAAGAGTACAGAGAAATTAAAAAAACAAAACATTTCAGAGATGATTTTTGGATCATTAAAGATTTAGTAATGGATTATGCTGGAGATATGGAATTTTTAGATAATGTCGTTCGTGGTTCAAATAAAGCAGTAAAAATTGTAAAGGATTATATCTTTCTTCTTGCCGCAAAAGGTGTGCTTCGTCAAAGTGGATCTTCGATAAGTCTAACTAAAAAAGGAACCTACATTGTTGGTCGGTTTATTGAAGATACACAGAATAAAAACTTTGCAGAACATAAATTAAGAACAGGTTTTTAGATTATTATGCGTTGTGTTAAAAATTAAACTTTTCAAGTCAAATATGTATTTAAGAGATATTGTAAACACAGGAGGGGTGTGCTCTATGATTGGAGGGGTAAATGAGTATCTAAACAATGATAATGCTGTAATTACAAGTGTTAAAGAAGGTCTCCGAGACGATCTTGTGGCCTCTGTTACTAGAAAGGGTGGTGAAGATAGTGGAGATTTTCACATAAAGCTTAAGGATGGTGTTCAGATAGAAGGGGTTTTTAAACGAATCTTAATTAGTAAAAGTATCTTAGGTAAAACAATTAATGAATTTAGGGATACTAAGTTTGAAAACCTTTAAAACACAACTACGTAGTTAATTACGTAAT
>DFOU01000001.1:4272-16137 GCA_002376865.1 Patescibacteria group bacterium UBA3533
GTAGTTAATTACGTAATTAACTACGTAGTTGCTAATGGGCAAGCGCAATCGGCACCACGTGCTTTGCTCCAGCCTTCTTGAGAGCTTCAATAGCAGCTGCCATAGTAGCTCCTGTTGTTACAACGTCATCTACAACTATGTAGGTGGCATTTTTATTTACCTTCTCGCACGCAAATGCTCCTTGCTGGTTTCGAAGTCTATCTTTTTTATTTAAATCAACTTGAGACTTTGTGTCTTTTATTTTTGCCAGGATTGTTCTGTGAGGAAGAGAGCAACTCTTTGCAACACGCTCTGTTATATTTGCTACCTGATTGTATCCACGTGTTTTATATCTCATAAGTGAGAGAGGGATGGGAGCTAGGAGCATCCGTACTCCTGCAAGCTCAACTCGCTCCAGCATGTACTCACGAACAAAGGAGTGAAGGGCATATGATAAGAGCTCCGCAGCTCTTTTATTATTATGGAATTTACACTCATGTATTAAAGCCCGCACATGCGGGCTCTTAAATGACAGGAGGGAAATTGTTGCAGGACTCGTGTGCTCGACGAGCCTCGGGGACATCATCTTATCTATATCTTCTGGCACTAGTGAACGAACCAGAACATCTTCATCTCTGGGAGGGAATATCAAGTCTAAGATCATATTCCACATATATTCATTATACCTTGCCATGCTATTATGTGCTGGTAATGAAAGGACTTTTCTCTCGGTTTCTAACAAAACCAGCTCCAAGCGTGCTCGGCATCGATATTGGCGGATCTTCCGTTAAAATAGTGCAACTAAAGCAAGAAAATGGTGTTGCAGTGCTCGAAACATACGGACAATTAGCACTTGGTCCCTATGCAGATAAGGAAGTGGGGCAGGCAGTATCTTTACCCGCTGAAACTATTGCAGAGAATCTTAAAGACTTGATGCGAGAGGCAAATGTGACAACAACATCAGTTGGTGTTGCCATCCCTTTTAATAAAACACTCCTTACAACAGTAGAGCTTCCTCGAAAAGAAGGGCCAGAGCTTCAGACAATGATTAATCTTGAAGCTAGGAAGTATATTCCAGTGCCAGTATCTGAAGTGCAGCTTGATTGGTTTGTTATTCCAGATGAGGAAGGAGAGGAGTTAAATCCAAAGATGAAAGTATTGCTCGTGGCAGTACACAATGAAGCACTCACACACCTTGAGCGGGTAGTGTCTCGTGCAGAAGTTGCCGCAAGTTTCTATGAGATTGAAATCTTCTCTACTATTCGAGCGGTTGTAGATGAGCCGGTAAAGCCCGTGATGGTGATTGATGTGGGAGCTGCAGCTACAAAGGTATATATAGTAGAGCGTGGACTTGTAGCTCGCTCACACAATATTTCTCGAGGAGGACAGGGAGTAACAAAAGCACTCTCTCAAGCAAGTACGCTAACCTTTGCAAAGGCAGAGCAACTAAAGCGAGAGGAGGGAATTTCAGAGAATGCACCAAAGCCATATAACAAAGACTCCGTAACACTTACATACTCAAGTGTATTTGCAGAAGCCAGGAGGGTACTAAGAGAGTTTGAGACAAAAGAGAAGCGAAGTGTTGTGAAAGTAGTGCTAACTGGAGGGGGAGGAGTAACAAAAGGACTTAAAGAATATGCAGACAGCTTCTTTGATACAGAAGTTATTCTTGCAGATCCATTCCAAAAAGCAGATGCGCCTGCATTCATGCGTCCAGTACTAGCTGAGATTGGTCCTGAGTTTGCTGTTGCAGTTGGGGTGGCACTGCGAAAGCTTGAAGAGGTTTCGTAATCCCCGGGAGGTACATACGGATTTAAAAGTAATCGTCTATACTTACATATATGCCGCAGAAGGTGCCGACATCGTTCGTGCCCAAGCAACCGGTGCGTACAGTACGCCGACCGCAAGCGCGAGGCCCACTTAGTATTTTTGCTGTTGCAGCATTGGTGCTTATTGGTGCATCAGTAGTGCTTGCGGGTCTTGCATTTGGATACGAATTTTACCTGAAGCAAAATAAAGAAGAGAAGACACAAGACCTAAAGGCTCTTCAGGATTCTGTAGAGCCACAGGCTGTAGAGGAGCTTGCGCGACTCTCACAGCGTCTGGTTATTTCTCGAGAGCTTCTTGACTCTCACGTAGCAGTGTCTGCAATCTTTAGCATGTTTGAGCGCGATACCGTACAGAACGTAAGTTTTGATAATTTTGAATTGCAGACTGCACCATCTGGAGATGTGGAAATAACCATGGAAGGAACTGCTCTTGATTTCAATGCGCTCGCATATCAGTCAGTAGTATTTCGGGACAACCCGTTCCTTCGAAACCAAATCTTTGAGGACATAACTGTAAAAGATGATGGAGATGTGAGCTTCTCATTCGTTGGAATTGTCTCAAGTACTCTTGTGCGGGCACAAGGTGGGCAAATTGAAGTTGCACCAAATGAGACACTCGAGACCCTTTTTGAAGGATCAGATGTGGTTGAGGATGGTGGGGAGTTCGAAGAGCCACAGCTAGAGGGGGGAGAGAGTAGCCCAGAGGATATTCCTCAAGAAACACTATGAACAGACTCGTATCAATCATCTTAATACTTGGAGCAGTCGGTGTGTTCTTTGGGTACATAAACCCAACATACAATGGCCCAATTAAGGGACTACAAGCTGAGATTAAGAATCTTGATGTAGCTCTTGAGACAGCTGCAAGGTTCAAAGAAGAGCAGGCACGGCTTACGCAGGAGCGAGAGCTTATCAATCAGTCTAATCTTGATCGAGTAAAGAAGTTGCTTCCTGACAACGTAGACAATGTGCAGCTTATCCTTGATGTAGATGGAATTGCGAGTGCTGCAGGAGTTCGAATTAGTGATATTGGTATTGATGAGAGCCAGAAGAGCGGAAGTGATGGTGGAGATGCTGTCGGACAGGGAGTATTGATTCAGGAAGAGAAAGCATATGAATCACTTCTTCTGTCATTTACCGCAACTGCAACATACGACCAATTTAAAAATTTCTTAAATGACATTGAGCAGAGTCTTCGAACACTCGATGTTGTGGAAATTAGTTTTTCAGAATCAGAAACTGGCGTGTACAAATTTGATGTTCGCGTTCGGGTATACTGGTTAAAGTAATATGGACTTTTTCAAAAACAATCAAACAACAGTTATTGCCATCGGAATTATCGTTCTGGGTGTTCTTGCATACCTTTTCTTCTTCCAAAATGGCAACAGTGGAGGAGCTCTTGTTACGTCACAAAGTGATCCGCGGGTAACGGCTGCGAATCAGGAATTCATCACGCTCTTTAGTGAGCTACGTCGTATCGATCTTGATACAAGCATATTTGATGATGAATATTACAATTCTCTTGTAGACTTCAGTCGGCCAATATCTGTGGAGCCTGTAGGACGCGACAATCCGTTCGCGTCAGTACAGTAGTCCCACATGAAATTACTTGAAATACTTGTAAAGAAAGGAGTACTAAAGGAAGCAGATGCTGCCGTAGTACAAAAAGAAGCACGTGAGAAAAACGTTGCGCTTTCTTCTATTCTTGCTCGAAGAGGTATCTCAAAAGAAGATATTCTTGAGGCAGAGGGAGAGCACTACAATATGCCCACTCGGGATATTTCAGACGTTACCATTGCCAACAGTGTTTTGGGGTATGTGCCAGAGGAGAGCGCTCGGCACTATAAGATGATTCCTCTTTCAGTTGCAGACGATGTGTTGGAGGTTGGAATTGTAGATCCAGATAATATTGAAGCTCTCGATGCACTTAACTTTATCTCTACAAGGATCAAGATGCCGTACAAGCTCTTCCTTATAGGAAAGAGTGATTTTGATAAAGTAATTGAGCAATACCAATCTTTAACAGGAGAGGTGGGGGCTGCTCTTACCGAGCTTGAAACTGCACTTGTTACAGACTCGGGAGCTGGAAAGAAAGCTGAAGAAAAAGCAGAAGATGTTCAAACTATCATCAAGGAAGATGCTCCTGTTACAAAAATTGTAGCAACGGTACTTCGTTATGCGGTAGAGGGAGGAGCATCCGATATTCATATTGAGCCTACACGAGAGAAGGTTCGTATTCGTTTCCGAATGGATGGAGATCTTCATACGTCTCTTGAGCTTCCAACAAAGGTGCACAGAGCGGTGGTGGCACGTATTAAGATTCTTGCGTCTATTAAGCTTGATGAGAAACGAAAGCCGCAAGATGGACGATTCTCTGCAAAGGTAGAAGATCGAAATATCGACTTCCGAGTTTCAACATTCCCAACCTTCTATGGGGAGAAGGTGGTGATGCGAATCCTCGATAGGTCTGCAGGACAGAGGACGCTTGAGGATCTCGGGTTTATTAAGAGAAACCTTGAGGTGGTACGAGAGATCGTACAGCAACCATACGGAATCATTCTTATTTCAGGGCCTACAGGATCTGGAAAATCTACAACGCTCTACTCTATGCTTCGAGAGATTGATCGAGAGAAGCACAATGTAGTGTCTCTTGAGGATCCGGTTGAGTATGACATTACTGGAGTATCCCAGTCTCAAGTACGTCCTGAGATTGGCTATACCTTCGCTTCGGGACTGCGGTCTATTTTGCGACAGGACCCGGATATCATCATGGTGGGAGAGATTCGAGATAAAGAAACAGCACAGCTTGCTATCCAGGCTGCGCTAACAGGACACCTTGTGTTCTCAACTATTCACACCAATACAGCAGCAGGAGCCATTCCGCGTTTGATCAACATGGGAATTGATCCATACCTTATTGCTCCTACATTGGTTGCAGTTATTGGGCAGCGACTCGTGCGGAAGATGTGTGAGGGAGCCGGAAGAAAGATTCCAATTGAGGGAGGTCTCAAGATTATGCTTGATAAGCAGTTTGAAGATCTTCCAGAGGAGTACAGGACAAAATATATTCCAGAAAGGAAGCATATGTATGGAGTTGCCCCAGGTCCTGACTGTCCAAATGGTACACGGGGGCGTCTTGGAGTATTCGAATTGCTTCGGGTTGATGACGATCTTGAGCAGGTGATCTTGAATGATCCAGTAGAGGACAAAGTGTTTACAGCTGCCCGTGCAAAAGGAATGCTCACTATGAAGGAGGATGCTATTATTAAGGCACTAGAGGGAACAGTTCCGTTTGAGGAGGTAAATACTTTGGGCGGAGAATTCCTTGTTGAAGACTAATATGGCGGAACCTGCAAAAAAATACAAAATCTACTTAGTTGATGACGATCGATTCCTTTTGGATATGTACTCAATGAAGTTTAAGAGTGCAGGGATGGACGTAACAGCATGCCAGGGAGGAAATGATGTGCTTACAAAACTTCGAGAAGGAACTCCGCCTGATGCAATTCTTCTTGATGTTGTTATGCCTGAAGTGGATGGGTTTGCTGTACTTGAAGCAATTAATCGAGAGAACTTAGCTCCAAAAACAAAGGTGATTATCCTCTCAAACCAGGGGCAGGATAGTGATATGGAGCGAGCAAAGAAGCTTGGAGCTGCAGGATACATTATCAAAGCGAGCGCTATCCCGTCTGAGGTACTTGAGCGGACAGGGAAGATTTTAAGAGGAGAAGAAACTGCGTAATATGGCGACTGTACAAGATTTACAACAACTACTACAAACCGTTGTCGACGAAGGTGGATCAGACCTTCATCTTTCTGTTGGAAATCATCCAACTATCAGGGTGTCAGGATCACTCATTCCTCTTTTCCAAAAAGATAAACTAACAGCAGAGGATACGGAGGTCTTCCTTAAGGAGCTTGTGGGAGAGGAGCGATACCCACGATTCCAAAAGGAGCAGTCAATTGATTTTTCATACAGCTTTGGAGACATCGGGCGTTTCCGAGGAAACGGATTCTATCAGCATGGAAGTATTGCCATTGCACTTCGTCTGATTCCAAAACAAATTCAATCTATTCAAAGTCTTGGGCTTCCTCCAATTCTTGAAACGTTTGCACAAAGGAAACAGGGATTCTTTTTGGTGGTAGGGCCGGTAGGGCAAGGTAAATCAACAACACTTGCTGCCATGATTGAGATGATCAACCTGACAAGGGCTGAGCACATCGTAACGATTGAGGATCCTATTGAGTATATTTTCCAGCCAAAGAAATCTCTTATCGAGCAGCGAGAGGTTGGAATTGATGCGCCAAGCTTCCATGAGGCACTTCGCGCAGCATTCCGTCAGGATGTAGACGTAATGATGGTGGGAGAGATGCGGGCATACGAAACTATTTCATCTGCGGTAACTGCAGCTGAGACAGGGCACCTCGTGCTTTCAACACTTCACACAAACAATGCAGCGCAGACAATTGATCGAATCATTGACTCATTCCCAGCAAGTCAGCAGGACCAGGTGCGAATCCAGCTTGCAGGGTCTCTTGCTGGTATTTTCTCTCAGCGGCTTGTTCCTCGAATCTCAGGAGGGCGAATCCCAGCGTATGAGGTGCTTATCAATAACGCAGCGGTAGCAAACCTTATTCGAGAAGGACGAACGCACGAAATTAATACCATCATTCAGACAGGAACGCAGGATGGAATGGTGGACATGGACCGATCTCTTGCAGAGCTTGTGCAAAAGGGAGAGATCACCGTAGAGCACGCATACGAGCGAGCACTCGATCCAAGAGTGTTTGAGCGATATCTATAATATGTTGTTTGTATATAAAGCCCTAGATCAGGAAGGAAACGAACGAGAGGGAACAATCGACGCTCTTTCAATGGATGTTGCGGTAACAGCACTCCAGCGTCGAAACCTTATTGTTTCTTCAATTAACCCTGCAGAGCAAGGAGGAATTCTTTCATTTGAAATCGATATTTTCAGTGGAGTATCAAATCGAGACATTGTTATTTTGTCTCGCCAGATCTCAACACTTTTTGAGGCACAAGTGTCAGCGCTTCGAGTATTTCGTCTTTTGGCTACAGTAGTAGAGAATCCAAAGCTTGCGAAGATTCTAACTTCGGTTGCAGACGATATTCAAGGAGGAAACCCTATCTCAAAGGCGATGACAAAACATCCAAAGGTTTTCTCTAAATTCTACGCAAACATGGTAAAAGCAGGAGAAGAGGCAGGACGATTGTCTGAAACATTTACCTTTCTAGCTGACTATCTTGATCGAACCTATGAGGTACAGAACAAGGCACAGAATGCTCTGATTTATCCTGCATTCGTTATCAGTACGTTTGTGGTGGTGATGATCCTGATGCTTACGATGGTGATTCCACGTATTAGTGCAATCCTTATCGATTCAGGTCAGGAGATTCCTTTGTACACAAAACTGGTTATCGGACTTTCAGAATTCTTCATTAATTATGGATTCTTCTTGCTGATTGGTCTTGCGATTGGAGGATTCTTCTTCTACCGATATATGTCAACAAACCAGGGGTCATATATCTTGGATGAGATAAAGCTTGCCGCTCCATATCTTGGAAATCTCTACCAGAAACTCTATCTTTCTCGAATGGCAGATAACCTATCTACTATGCTTCTCTCTGGTATTGCCGTTGTAGAGGCGGTGGAGATTACCGCTACGGTAGTAGATAACAGAGTGTATGAAAAGATTCTTCTAAATTCTGCAGAAGAGATTCGTGGGGGATCATCAATTGCTGATGCTATTGGAAAGCACCCACAAATTCCGTCAATTATGACCGCTATGATTCGAGTGGGAGAGGAGACTGGAGAGCTTGGAAATATCCTCACAACACTTTCTAAATTCTATAGGCGAGAGGTATCTAATGCTGTAGACACGCTTGTAGACCTTATTGAGCCTGCCATGATTGTAACGCTGGCGCTCGGTGTGGGAGTGTTGCTCGGTGCCGTACTTGTACCGATTTACAATATTTCATCAGGTGCTGTGTAGGTTTATCCACACGAAATAAAAACCACCAAGGGTCTGGGCCGTACAATAAGAGGGTCCGGACCCTTTATTTTACATAGGGAATTATCGGTAATGAACAAAAAGATATGACAATGAACACAAAACGAGGTTTTACCTTGATTGAGTTGCTTGTGGTGATCGCGATCATCGGAATTCTCTCATCAGTGGTATTGGCTTCACTTAATACAGCACGAAGCCGAGGAGCTGACGCTAACATTAAGGCAAACCTTGCAACTGTAGCTGTACAGGCTGAGCTTTACTACGACAGTAACAGCAGCACGTACGCTGGAGGAACAATTGATGCTTGTACGGGAGAGACTGCAGCAAGTCTATTTGAGGACGACACAGCAATTGCAAACGCAGTTACTGAGGTTGAGTCTCGAAACGCAGCTGGGTCTGTGGTATGTGGAGCTAGCGCTAGCGCATATGCAATCTCATCACCGCTTCCAGGAACAGCCAGCACATTCTTCTGTGTTGACTCTACTGGATTTAGAGGAGAGCGAACTACAAACCTAACAGCTGGAAACACAACTTGTCCTAGTTCATAGGAACAACTTTCCCAAGCTATTCGAAAACGCTCCTTACGGGGCGTTTTTGAGTGTTGTATGATAGGGGTATATGCGAGGTTTTACTCTTATGGAACTTCTGGTGATCTTGGCGGCTGTAGGTCTGCTTTCTTCTATTTCACTTACATCTTTAGTGAATGCTCGAATAGAGGCAAGAGACAGCAAGCGGATTATTGAGGTTGCTGATGTGAGTCGAGCTCTACAGCGGTATGCAGAAGATCATGCTATTTATCCTGTGACACTACAGACGCTTGTGTCACAAGCATACCTATCTGAAGTGCCAGAGGACCCAGGGCTTAATGAGCCATTTATTTACAAAACCACTCGAGATGGAAGTCGTTACTATCTGGGTGTAAATCTTGAATCAAGTACTGCAGCAGCACTTCTCTCAGATAGTGACGCGGTGCGGACAGGTATTAATGGAACAGACACAAGTGGGTGCAGAAGGGAGTTTCGATATCACTGCTACGATACGTCTCGATTGATTCCATGATGATCTCGTACTACATAGCAATTATTGCGCTTGGTGCAATTGTTGGAAGTTTTGCAAATGTTGTTGCGTATCGTTTAAATAGCGGGCGGCAGATTTTAACTGGACGCTCTAAGTGTGATTCATGTGCAGAGGAATTATCTCCTTTTACGCTTATTCCAATTATTTCGTTTCTTGTATTGCGTGGGAAGTGTCAGATGTGTGGAAGCAAGATAGGAGTCTCTCATTTTCTTGCAGAAGTAGTATTGGCCGCATTGTTTGGTGCTGCGTTTTATATACATGGGTTTGGTATTGAATTAGTTTTATCTCTTATCTTCCTCACACTCCTTAGCAGTATCGTTATTTACGATTTGCGCCACACTATTATTCCAAATGTATTGGTATACCCACTTATTGTAGTTGGAGGGGCAATGGCATATATCTCAGGAGATATTTACACGCCAATAGCAGCTTCTGCTATGGCCCTATTTTTTGCTCTTATCTGGCTCTTTTCAAAAGGGAGGGCAATGGGGTTTGGAGATGCAAAATTAGTGCTCGCGCTTGCTCTTTTTGTTGGATATCCACTTGCCATAACTGGCTTTATGCTCTCATTTTGGATCGGTGCAGTTATTTCAGTAGCTCTGTTGGTGATTTATGGAAAGCGCCGTACAATGAGTAATGAGGTGCCTTTTGCGCCATATCTCGCTATTGGATTTTTATGCGCGTATCTACTACAACTAAATCTTCTACCATCGGTCTTCTTCTAAAGAAGGGATTTACTCTTGTTGAGCTTCTCGTTTCAATGGGAATTATTATTGTAATTACGAGTGTGGCACTCGTGCAGCACAATCAATTTAATGAAACGCTTGCCCTTACCAATCTTGCCTATGAGGTGGGACTTTCAGTGCGGCAGGCGCAGGTATTTGGTATTTCAGTGAGAGAGTTTGAAGGATCTGCTCGTATTGGAGCAACTGAGGATTTCCTTTATGGGGTTCATTTTGAGTATGATCCAGTAAATAGAACAGAGTACGTTTTGTACGCTGATTTAAATGATGATGAACGATTTACTAACGATACAGAGATTGTAGAGACAACGACAATTACACGAGGAAACTTCATTGATCAGTTTTGTGGAATTAGGGCAGGAGCCGCAACGTGTAGTAGGGGTATAAGCACTCCAGGAGCATTACTTGATCTTTCTGTTCAGTTTAGGCGCCCTAATCCTGATGCGGTTATTGTTGGAAGAGATGCGGGAGGAACAAATCTCTATGAGTCAGCACTCATTGTCTTAAGGTCGCAGGATGGGAATGCTACTCGGTGTGTAAGGGTTCGGCCAACGGGGCAGGTATCTATTGAAACAACATGTCAGATTCCGTAAGAGGGTTCACATTGATTGAGATGATGGTGTCGGTAGCACTATTTAGTATCGTTATGCTTGTTGGAATGAGTGCACTTTTCACACTTGTTTCAGAGAATAAAAGAGCTCAAGCACTAAACAGTGTTATTACTGACCTTAATTTCTCGCTCGAGAGTATGGCGCGAACTATTCGTACAGGGTATGCGTATGGGTGTAATTTTTCTGTTGGAAGTGATTGTACAAGCGGAAGCAATCGTCTGCAGCTAAATGCGGTAATAAATAATGAAGAATATCGAGTGCGGTATCGATACCGCCAAAGTGGAGGTCGAGGATTTATTGAGAGGCAGCTTGTGCCTATTGCAGGAGGATCTTCTCTTGGGTGGATCGAAATTACTTCTGCCAATGTAGATATTGAAGAATTCAATTTCTTTGTCTTTGGTGCATCAGGATCAGATCAGTTTCAGCCTCGTGTAATGATTGCGCTCTCTGGGATTGCAGAGAGTGGAGAGGAGACTTCTGATTTCTCAATTCAGTCGACAGTAACGCAGAGAATAATTGACCTATAGTATGAAGTACCAAACTACACAAGGATTTACATTGGTTGAAACGCTTGTAGCGATCTTTGTTTTGACACTTTCTATTACAGGACCGCTCTTTATTGCTCAGCAAAGTTTTACGTCAGCTGCTACAGCGCGGGATAGAACAACGGCATCATTTTTGGCCCAAGAAGGAATTGAGTATGTGCGGAGCGTTCGAGACCATAACTACCTCTCAAATGAGACAAATTGGTTACAGGATCTAGGGCCGTGTGTTGGAGGAAATTGCAGGATTGATACTTCTGTTTCAACGTATCCAGCAATTACATCATGTTCTGCGACATGTCCATTTTTGCGACAGAGCAGCACAGGATTGTTTGGGTATCAAAATGGTACAGATACAAGATATATTCGAACTATTTCAATTACACAAATCCAAGCACATGAGGTGTTGGTTGATGTAGAGGTTCGTTGGACGCAAAGGGGAGTAACAAGGAATGTAACGGTAGAGGAGCGTTTATTTAATTGGTTATGATGAAAAATACGCAAAAAGGATTCACACTTTTTATTGCCGTACTGGTAGGGTCTCTTATGCTTGCTATTGGATTTTCAATTTTCAACCTAACGTTTAAGGAGCTTCTTCTTTCAGCTTCAGCACGAGATTCACAAATTGCATTCTATGCAGCAGATACTGGTCTTGAGTGTGCACTTTATTATGATCAGGCCGAAGATTCATTTATAACAACAGGTCCTGGAGGGCTCAATGTAAATTGCGCAGGGCAAAATGTCCCAGTAAACAGGACTGCAGGATCAGGAGTGTACTCATGGGAGTGGTGGCTTGATACAGGAGGGCTTTGTACAAAGATTGAAGTAAATAAGTATACGAGTACCCAACGTACAGTTATTAGATCTCTGGGGTACAACACCTGTACTGATACTGACCCAAGACGTACCGAGAGAGGTCTTCGTGTGATATACAGTGGTCTATGATGATAGAGGAGGCAAAGGAACGAGCAGCGTTGCTGCGTGAGACGATAAATAAATATCGAAGTCTTTATCATGAGAAGGATGAGTCTCCGATTTCTCCTGAGGCACT
>DFOU01000002.1 GCA_002376865.1 Patescibacteria group bacterium UBA3533
CAGCCTGCATATTTAAATCTTCAGCTTGGACAAAGCTACTTACAGCATGTTGCAGATGCAGAAAAGTATGCTGCTGCGTATACAAGAGGATTCAATGCAAATTCATTTACAGATCTTGAGTTTGGATATCAGGCGTATGAAATGTATACCAGTAGACAGCAAAGTATTTTCTCTGGAGAAGAAAAAGTTGTTGCATACCAAATTGCATATGATGCGCTAACGGCAAATGTAGAGAAGTATCCATACGATGCTCGAACATTGGTATATCTTGGACATGTGCTTGAGGCGCGTCCTGCAGAGGTTGAATATAGTGAAGAGGAAAACCTAAAAATTCTTGAAGATGCAATGAAGCTATCTCCTGGAAGAGAGCAGCCGTATTACATGCTTGCAAACATCTACATTACAAAGGGAAATGCAGCTACAGGATCTACAAGGGCAGAACTTTATCAAAAGGCAATTGATACCGTAAAGGAGTATCAGAGTCTTGTGCCAGATATTGCAGAAGCATACTTGGTTTTGGCTGAGTTATATCGCGTAACAGGGGATCCTGTTATGTCAGAGAAATCTTTTGAAGAAGGGATCAGTCGATATGATGGAGATGCAGCGGACGCTCGTCGTATTGCAGGGAGGCTTCTTGCGCAGAATAAAATAAGTGAAGCTCGTCCATATCTTGAGCTTGTATATAGGGAGCGACCAACTGATTATGTTGCCATCTTTGACCTTGCAAAGATTCGATTTATTGAAGGGGATGTTAATGGTGCGGTAGAGCTTGTTGAGCTGGTACAATTAAAACAACCAAACCTTTTGGGAACTGATCCTGCATTTATTCAGTCACTACAGGCAGCATTGCAATAGTATGAAAATATTTAACCCACATTTCTTTAAATTCCTTGGAGGTTTTGTTGCAATTGTTGCAATCTCACTTCTTCTTTTCTTGCTTGTTGGAGGGCAGGGATAAAGTAAGTGCCGGTCCACTGGACCGGCACCCTAATAAGATTAAATAAATTATTCTGTGAAGAATACTCGCCACTCATCATTGTCATTGAGCCTTATTTTGGCGAAAAGATCAGAAATTTCCTGCTCGACTTGGGAAAGGTGAGGCATGCCAAGCTTCGCGAGAAGCGAAGTTGCAAATGCCTTTACGCCAGAATCCTCTTGGAACGGAAGCTCAACAGAACTTCCTTCCAGGTTTGATTCTCCCAAAACATTCAAGAACCTGATAACCTTCTTCCGGGTCTCAGTATCTTCAACACCTTCCACAACCTCCTTAATTATTGTAAGGGGGTTAGCTTCGGCCTCTATAACCATGGTACTTCTCCCTTTGTTTGTCCAGTATAGAACATACGCCTTCTTGGCAAAAAAGTAAATATGTAGTACATTTTGATTCATACGGACCGGAGACAGCAGGCATCGATAAGCCCTGCCGAGGTTGTATCAGACGAATACGTCTATACATCTCTATTAGAAAGGTCCCGCAAGGGATTTTTTCGTTTCGTATACAAAATTATTTATGGCAATTACACGAGAAAAAAAGAGTGAAATTCTCGCAAATCTTTCTGACGTTCTAACGAACGCCAAGAGTTTGGTATTTGTTGGTTTCAAGGGTATCGGAGGAAACGATACAACTGAAATGCGACGTGCGCTTAAGGACGAAGACGTAAAGTATTTCGTGGCAAAGAAGCGACTTATCAAGAAAGCAATTGCTGATAACAAGGTAGCCGGAGATCTTCCAGAACTTGAGGGAGAGCTTGCGATCGCCTACACAACATCAGAGGACACTACTGCTCCTGCTCGTCTCATTCATGAGTACGGGAAGAAGCATGAAGGCCTTACGATTTTGGGAGGAGTCTTCGAGGAGTCACTAGCTGACGCTTCTAAGATGAAAGAGATTGCAACTATTCCTTCTCTACAGGTTCTACGAGGAATGTTCGTTAACGTGATTAATTCACCAATTCAGCGAACTGCGGTAGCACTTGGACAGATTGCAGAAAAGAAGAGCGAGTAATTAGGTAATAAACATTATTATGTCAGACGAAGAGAAAAAGGTAGAGGAGACAACTGAAGCTCCAGCTCCGGCTGCAGCTGAGGAGGCTCCTGCCGCAGAAGAGGCAAAGGAGGAAGCTAAAGAGGTAGAGGTTCCTAAGGAGTTTAAGGATATTGTAGAGAAGATCGAGAAGATGACCGTTCTTGAGCTCAACACGCTTGTAAAGGTGTTTGAGGAGAAGTTTGGTGTATCTGCAACTGCAGCCGCAGCAGCACCCGCTGCTGGAGCTGATGCAGGAGATGCAGGATCAAGCGAGGTTAATGTTGAGCTTACTGCAGCTGGTGACCAGAAGATTCAGGTTATTAAGGCAGTTAAGAATGCTCTAGGTCTTGGACTTAAGGAGGCAAAGGATCTCGTAGATGGAGTTCCTGTAATGCTTAAGGAGAAGATGAAGCCAGAGGAGGCTGAGGAGCTAAAGGCTCAGATTACTGAGGCTGGAGGATCTGTAGAATTCAAGTAATTCCTACCTTCCTGTAGACAAAAAACACCCCAAATGGGGTGTTTTTTGTTTTTCTTGCACACCGATATAGAGAAGCGTACAATAGAGGAGATATGGATGTTTTGGCGAAGCTGTTCGGAAGTAATGCTCGGGTGAAGACACTAAGACTTATTCTCTTTAATAAGGACTCTAAATTTACTGTAAAAGAGGCCGCGTACCGATCTAAGGTAACAAAACAAGCTGCTCGGAAAGAGCTTGAGCTTTTTGCGCGTATTAAGCTTGCGAAGAAACAAAAGAAGGGGAGAGATATTGTGTACTTTGCCAATACTAATTTTGAACACTATGAACAACTCAAAGCGTTCTTTAGGCGTACTACAGAACTTAAGCACTCAGAGGTAGTAAAGAGCGTGAAAGGGTGTGGAGTTATTAAACTTCTTGTTCTAAGTGGAACACTCACTGATACACAAGAATCCTCAATAGATCTTCTTATTGTTGGAGATAGGATTGTTATGCCAAAACTTGAAAGAGCAGTGCGTACTTTAGAGGCTGAACTTGGGCAGGAATTAAGCTACGCCACATTCTCTACACAAGACTTTAACTATCGTTTAGGAGTATACGATCGCCTTTTGCGAGATGTCATTGAGTACCCGCATATTGCATTGGTAGACAAAATTGGTATTTCTCCCTAATCCCCAAAGTTCTGAAAGCAAAAAATGGCTTAACTGTGTCGGTGCTAAAATATATAAGTGCCTAAAACTAAACTTGGACACAGGAACATTATCAGATAGGCCCGGTATACAGGGCATTTTTGCATAGCTATGCTTATTGAAACTTGGACACAGGTACTTAACGATTCATTTCAGAACCTTTTCTATGGATTGGTTGAGTTCATTCCAAATCTACTAGTTGCTGTCCTTATCTTTATTGTAGGATGGCTCATCGGAGCAGGTCTCTCACGTATTGTTGCGCAGCTTGTTAACTCTCTAAAGGTTAACAATGCACTTCGGTCAGCTGGAGTTGACGGAATTACAAAGCGCGCAGGTGTAGACCTTGACGCAGGAGCATTCCTTGGATCACTTGTGAAGTGGTTCTTTATTGTTGTGTTCCTTGTTGCATCACTGGATGTGCTCGGACTTACTGAAGTTAACAGCTTCTTGCGAGACGTTGTACTTGGATACTTGCCACAAGTAATTGTTGCAGTACTTGTACTTCTCATTGCTGCAGTAGTTGCAGACATGGCGCAGAACATTGTTGCGGCTTCAGCTCGTGCAGCGCACATGCGAAGTGCAGCATTCCTTGGGACAATCACACGCTGGTCAATTTGGATCTTTGCGATCCTTGCAGCGCTTGATCACCTACAGGTTGCATCAGCATTCGTACAAACACTCTTCACTGGAATCGTGGTAGCAGTATCATTAGCAGTTGGACTTGCATTTGGTCTTGGAGGCCAGGATGCAGCAGCTCGATACATTGACCAGGCCAAGAAGAACATGGAAGACTAAGACTTAGTCTTTTCTTGTGTAAAAAGCTCCCATTTGGGGGCTTTTTACATTGCAGAAAACTGTTGACTTATATAGGTCTCTTCGTGTATACTCCTCCCACGTGTTTAAGACAAAGATATTAACCAATTAAAGAAAGCGGACTTCCGTGCAGTTATGCATGCCGCTTCCCCTGAAGCGGTTTTTTCTTTCTCGGAGAAACACCTGTAGTTTGAAAATTGAATAAGAAGAGCGAATGCATTTCATCAGCAATGATTGAAAAATATTGTGGTTACCAGATCTCCTTTTTGGAGACTGAAGGGTGTATGGGGGATGCCTTGGCTCAAACAAGCGATGAAGGACGTGGAAGTCTGCGATATGCTTCGGGGAGGTGACAAACAACCTTTGATCCGGAGATCTCCGAATGGGGGAACCCAGCCAATTGTTATTGGTTATCTGTTGGGTCGCACCAACAGAAGCGTACCCAGGGAACTGAAACATCTAAGTACCTGGAGGAACAGAAAGCAACAGGGACTGTTTTTTATCCGGCCAATTTGCCGTCGGATAAAGAACAGTCTTGCGATTTCCTTAGTAGCGGCGAGCGAAACGGAACCAGCCCAAACCGGATACTTCGGTATCCGGGGTTGTACGGCAAAAGTGCTGCACTTGTGTAGGAAGAGTTATCAAGTGTAAATATAGAGGAAGCTTCTGGAAAGAAGCACCATAGGGGGTAATAGTCCCGTACTCGAAATATTTACACCTCTTTCGCTTTTGTTCGTGAGTAGCTCGAGACATGAATAGCTCGAGTGAATCTGGGAGAACTAACTCCTAAGGCTAAATATTGTTTGAGACCGATAGTGAACCAGTACCG
>DFOU01000006.1:0-264 GCA_002376865.1 Patescibacteria group bacterium UBA3533
CATACAAAGATATTTTTAAAGATGGTCTCTACCTTGAGATAACAGATCACCCAGAAAAAAAAGAACGAGCCGTTCTTGTTGAAAAAATAATTGAACTTGGGAAAGCAGAAGATGTGCCTGTCGTTGCAAACCAGGAAGTGTACTACCTAAAACCTGAAGACCGTGAGGCTCGTGAGGTACTTATGCGAATCAGAGAAGGACGACATGCCACAGGAACAACTGGACTAGATCTCTCATTTAAAAAACCAAAAGATATTGAAAAAG
>DFOU01000006.1:553-25440 GCA_002376865.1 Patescibacteria group bacterium UBA3533
AAAAACCAAAAGATATTGAAAAAGCTTTTAAAAAAATTCCTGAAGCAATTGCTAACTCAAAAAAGATTGCAGATAGTATTGATCTAGATTTTGAACTTGGAAACTGGGTGTTCCCTGATATCAAAATTGAAAGTGGACTTGGATATCAGGAAGAACTTTCTCGCCTAGCATATGAGGGAATTAAGATTCGAGAGCTTGAGAAAACTGATGAGCTTGTAGAGCGTCTTGAATACGAGCTTGGAATTATCAAACACAAAGGGTATGCCCCCTATTTCCTTGTTGTGGGAGACCTTCTGCGCTTTGCACGAGAGAAAGGAATCCTTACGACTATTCGTGGATCTGTTGCAGGGTCTTTAACCACTTACCTCCTTGGAATTACAAACGTAAACCCTCTCGAGTACAAACTACCTTTTGAACGATTCCTTAATCCTGAGCGACCATCAGCTCCTGATATCGACATGGACTTTGCCGATAATAGGCGCGATGAAGCTATTAACTATGCTCGTGAAAAATACGGAGCAGATCACGTAGCTCAGATCGGTACCTTTGGAACTATGGCAGCCCGCGCTGCAGTTCGAGATACAGCGCGAGCCTTAGGACACGCATACATGGTTGGAGACCGTATTGCAAAGCTTATCCCTATTGGAAGCCAAGGGTTCCCCATGACAATCGACACAGCGCTTAAGATGGAGCCAGAACTTAAGAAGCTCTATAAAGGAGATGAGGACGTAAAAGAAATCATTGATCTTGCAAAGAAAATTGAAGGATGTGCAAGGCAAACTGGAGTGCACGCTGCTGGAGTGGTGATCTCTCCCACCCCACTTATTGACTGGGCACCGATTCAGCTCGATCCCAAAGGAGGAAAACTTATCACACAGTACGACATGCACTCTGTTGAAGATGCAGGTCTTCTTAAATTTGATTTCCTTGGTATTAAAAACCTTGCAATCTTAGCGGATGCTGTGCGAATGGCAAAAGAAGAAACTGGCGATGTGGTTGATATTGAAAATGTTCCTATCGATGACGAGAAGACGTTTAAACTTCTTGCATCAGGACAGACAGAAGGACTTTTCCAGTTGAACGGTTCTGGAATGACAAGATTCCTTAAAGAACTGAAGCCAACAAACATCAACGATATCAATGCGATGGTGGCGCTGTACCGCCCAGGTCCCATGGAATCCATTCCTGAGTATATTGAGCGAAAATATAACCCTCAGAAAATCACCTATCTTGATGATCGAATGAAAGACATTCTTGATATGTCATATGGAGTGATTACCTATCAGGATGACGTGCTCCTTATTTCAATCCATCTTGCAGGATATTCATGGCTTGAGGCTGATAAGCTGCGAAAGGCCATGGGAAAGAAGATTCCTGAAGAGATGGAACGGCAGCATGAGAAATTCCTTAAAGGATGTGTTGAAAACGGAATGACAGCAGAAAAGGCTGCACAAATTTGGGAACTTATTGCCCCATTTGCCGGATATGGATTTAACAAGGCTCATGCCGCAAGTTACGGACGTGTTGCCTATCAAACTGCCTACATGAAGGCCAACTACCCTGTTCCGTATATGACAGCGCTCCTTACCGCTGATGCGGGAGAAATCGACAAAATTTCAATACTAATTGCAGAGTGTGAGCGAATGGGAATTCCAGTTCTTCCTCCTGATGTAAATGAAAGTAATACTGACTTTACGATTGTTGAAAACAATACAAAGATCCGCTTTGGATTAGTTTCAATTAAAAACTTTGGAGAAGGAGTTGCCAACGCAATTATTGAAGAGCGTGAAGCAAATGGAAAATTTGAGAGTCTTGCAGACTTCCTTTCTCGAGTAACTTCAAGTGCACTTAATAAAAAAGGTCTTGAGTCTCTTATTAAATCTGGCGCACTAGACTCTTTTGCAAACCGAGGAACGCTTCTTCATAACCTTGATCAAATGCTTACCTTCCACAAAGAGGCAGGAGCTGAGGCTCTCGCACAAGACTCCCTCTTTGGCGCTCTTACCCCATCACACCGCCTTGATCTTGAAGAAGCACCTGATGCAGCAAAGCAGGACAAGCTTGTGTGGGAGAAAGAGCTTCTTGGAATTTATGTATCTGGACACCCTCTTGATCAGTACGAAGAAAAACTAAAGAATGTAAAAAAGAACATCTCTCAATTAGTTGATGGGCCTAAGAGCACACTCCCTACAGTGGTTGCTGGAATGATTGAAGATGTAAAACCATTTTTGACAAAGAAGGGAGATAAAATGGCATTTGTAAAAATTGGAGATAAGTCAGGATCCCTTGAGTGCGTTGTATTTCCAAAACTGTATGAGCAATGCAATGGACTCCTTTTCCAATCTTCATGTGTAGTTACAAAAGGAAGTTTATCTGCCCGAAATGGCGAAACAAGTTTAATCATCGACAAAATACAATCTCTTTGATACCTTCATTCCAGACACGAGGAGATCTCTAATGTTTGAACAGCTATTTAAAACCTGTAAGACTCCTTGCGAAAAGTTTGGGGTTGCGACTGCAGAAATGAGACATCTTGAATCTGCAATTGAGGGATATAGAAGCTATATAGAAGCGCACTCTGGTGAGCTGCACTTTAAATTTTCTATCAAGGAGAAAAAGAAAGCCAGGAAAAAGGCCGAGAAGCGCCTTCGTACAATCAAGAAAATCCGAAAACAGCTCAAAAAGGCGCTACAACCATAGCGCCTTTCACATTGACTTCCCTTACCCATTTGCTACTCTCTACTTATTATTATGATCGTAACAAATACAACAACCACAACGTGGTAAACGCTCTCTGGCGGTTGTATTTATATTATGAAATGCGGCCCCAGTAGGCCGCACTTGTTGTATAGTAAAGCTATATGGATGACAAACTTTTGAAGATTCGACACTCTCTGGCACACGTACTTGCAGGCGCTGTGCTTGAACATGATGATAAGGCAAAATTCGGAACGGGACCTGCAACAGACAATGGTTTTTATTACGATATTGAACTCTCATCTCCTGTAAATGAGGAGAATCTTCCAAAACTGGAGGAGCTTATGCGAGAAATTCTAAGGGAAGGATTTACTCCTGAGATGCACGAGATTACATACGAGGATGCAAAGCAGCGCTTCAAGGACCAGACTCATAAGCTTGAACTCATTGAAAAGCTGAATGACGAAGGTGCGAAGCTAACCATTTATACTATTGGAAACTTCACAGATCTTTGTGAAGGGCCTCACGTAGAATCTTCAAAAGATATTGATCCTGAAGCTTTCATGCTCTCAAATGTTGCTGGAGCATACTGGCAAGGAGACGAAAACAACCAGATGCTTACTCGTATCTATGGGGTAGCATTTGAATCTAAAGCTGATCTTGATGCATACAAAGAACAGCAAGAAGAAGCAAAAAAGCGAGACCATCGAAAGATTGGAAAAGAGCTTGATCTTTTTGCGTTCTCTCCTCTTGTTGGTTCTGGACTCCCCCTATTTACACCCAAGGGAAATATCATGCGCAAAGAGCTTGAGGAATTTGTGTGGGAGCTTGCAAAGCCGTACGGGTATGAGCGCGTAAATATTCCTCATATGGCAAAGTGTGACCTCTACAAAACAAGTGGACACTATGACAAGTTTGCAGATGACATTTTCTTTGTAAAAAGCAAGAAGACAGATGATGAGTTCATCATGAAGCCGATGAACTGCCCTCACCACACACAAATCTTTGCCTCACAACCTCGCTCATACAAAGATCTCCCTATCAGGTACTCTGAGGTAACAACGGTATATCGAGACGAAAATACAGGGCAACTTGCAGGACTCACTCGAGTTCGATCAATTACACAGGACGACGCCCATGTATTTTGTACTGAAGATCAAGTAAAAGACGAGGTGCTCGCAATCTACGACATCATCAAAAACTTCTACGAAGCCTTTGACATGCCACTTGCAGTAAGGCTTTCTACCAATGATCCTGAGGAGCCAGAGAAGTACCTTGGAACTCCTGAGCTTTGGGAAAATTCAATCAACACTTTGAAGTCTTGTATTGAAGAGATTGGAAAAGAGTACGTAACTGAGCCTGGAGAGGCAGCATTTTATGGTCCAAAAATTGATTTTGTTGCAACTGACGCAATTGGACGAGAGTGGCAATTAGCTACCGCACAGCTTGATTTCAACCTTCCTGAGCGATTTAAACTTGAATACACAGACAGTGATGGAAAGAAAAAGCGCCCTGTTATGATCCACCGAGCTATCTCAGGATCTCTTGAGCGATTCCTTGGAGTTGCTATTGAGCATTTTGCAGGAGCATTCCCTCTATGGCTCTCACCTATACAAGTTGGACTTGTGCCAGTATCAGAAGACCATGCAGCATATACACAAGAACTAAAAGAAAAACTTGAAGCGCAAAATATTCGAGTTGAAATAAATGCAGAAAACATTTCTCTTGGAAAGCGTATCTATGGATTTAAAGGACAGAAAGTTCCATATGTAATTGTTGTTGGAGACAAAGAAGTTGAGAGCAATGAAATCTCTCCTGAGCATCGAGAGCTTGGGAAGCTTGATGGAGTAAATGTGGATGACTTTATCCAAAAACTTATAGAAGAGCGAGACTCTCGAGCACTTGCACCAACTACGTAGTTAATTACGTAATTAACTACGTAGTTATAAAAACAGCACTCATATGAGTGCTGTTTTTATACATCGGTAAAAAATGATCGAGTATTATCCGCGCTCAATCACCGCGTGCGCCCGAGCGAGCGCTAGTTTTGCTCCAGTTTGAGACTGTGAATATGTTGTATCAATTGCAGATGCAAGAGAACTAATCACCTCCTCAAGAAGCGCAGTATCTAGAGCTGCAGTTGCTCGTCGCACATCCTCAGAACAAGGAATTCCATCAATTCGTGCTCGATATGCAGCATCAAGGTGCACAAGCACTTTCTCAATCAATAGATCTGGACGACCTCCATTTCGAGTTGCTCGTCGTAGCAAACTAAAGCTTGTGTCCCGATCTCCACTCATAAGAGCATTAAGCAGCTGAAGCTCTTCTCCAGTAGAGTATGGTGTTGCTGTTTGCACTGGAGCTGTTTCCATCTCGCGTGCTACATCAGCTTCATATACCTCCGGCTCTTCCTCCTCCACCTCAATCTCAGGTGCAACAGGTCGAGACTCTTGGTGCATTCGTGAAAGACCACGAACAATATCTTCAACAGAAAGAGCTTCATCTCCCTGCTTTGGAGAGAATCCATCCATTTGAATATCTTCCATTTCCTCATGCATAGTTACATCCATTGTACCCTCTTCTGTGGCATTTATCGCCTCAGATACACCACTCTTAACTGCAGCTAGTTTTCGTCCTGTAAACGGTACAATTTTGAACAATACAAGATATGCAATAGCCCCACTCCAAATTGTTAGGAATAGCCAGTAAATAACTGTGCCGAATTGCCCAAGCTCAATTCCTGTATATGGAATTTGTGAAAGAGTAACAAAGGCAAGAGGCTGCTCATTTGGTCCCTTAAGGAAATCGATAGTTACCTGTGGCAGACGACTTCCTCCTCCACAACCACTTGTACATCCACCTCCTGATCCTCCTGATACAGTTAGGGTTGACCTACACGTTACCTGATCTCCACCTCCACGTGCAGTAAGAACATACTCATGTGTTCCAACAGCATTTTTAGTAATTTCAATACTTGAAAGCGGGTCTACTTCCCCAATACCTTGATCAATCTCAACCGTTTCTGAATTTCGAACCTCCCAACGAAGTGTTGATTTCTCCCCTGCTCGAATGTTTGATTTATCAAAACTCATCGCACATGAAAGTCCTCCGCCTCCTGATCCTCCAGTTACCTGTACTGAATCTGAACACTCAACAGTATTTCCATCTGCATCTGTGGCAATACCCGTATAGGTGTGAGTCTGTACTCCAAGCGGTGTAATGGTCTCAAATCCATCAAGATCTTTCTCTTCCCCATTAATTTCAAAGTCTACTGCTTCATTAGTGCTCCACGTCATAGTGGCAGACTCACCACTTCGCATAATCGCTTTATTAATATCAAGGGTACAACTAAGTACTCCTGGAGTTACTGTTGTAATAGTGACCTCACAGGTATCACTTAGTACTCCACTTCGTACAACAAGTGTGTATGTTCCAGCAACTGCAGGCTGTGATCCATCTTCAGGATCAATAATCTGAACAGCATCAAGATGTTGAAGCGTTGCCTCTGTTGCATTTGCAATAGTCCAGTTGATTGAAGTTGTCCCACCTGGTGCAACAGTAAGAGAATCTGCATCTAATGTACATGCAGGAGCACTTACAACCGGAGTACGAGTAATCTCCTCTGTACATATCACTGACACCCCTGCGTCATTTGTTGCAGTAAGTGTATATAGACCAAGTGCTTGTGTGATTACAGAACCATTGAGCGCCATGTTTGGCGTGATAGCATCGAGGTGCTGCAACTGCACAGACGTTGCGTTTGTTGTTGTCCAACGAAGTGCTGTCTCTTGACCTGGATCAAGCACATCATCATCTGCTGCGAGCGTACAAGTTGGAGCATCTACTCCAATAGGAAGTACATTTACTGTATCAGAACATGTCACAGTCGTTCCATCGAGCGCTGTTACTGTTCCTGTATACGTAATGATTCCTTCTGTTGTTGGCACTGTTTTAATAACTCCTCCTGCAACCGGTGTTGTAAGAATTGAAATTGCTCCAATTCCATTATTAATACTAAATGTATTTGCAAATCGAGTATCCCACTCAACAGAAACTGTATCTCCAATAGTAATTGTCTCTGGAATAACATTAAGCTCACAACTTGGTGCATTCACCACAATTGGTGGAATAACTTCAAGTGAGTCAGTACACGTCGCAGTTTCTCCTGTAGCGCTCGTTACTACTCCAATATATGTATACGTACCAAGAGCTGTTGGCGTAATTGTTGTACTTCCTCCTGCAACTGGTGCCACAGAACCAATTCCTCCACTAATACTAAAAGTACTTCCGTTTGTTGTTGTCCAAGATGCTGAAGCTGAATTTCCAAGCTCAACAACTGCAGGTGCAATATCGAGCGTACAACTTGGCGTTACTGGAGGTGGAGTTACCACAACAACCGTGTCTAAACAGGTTGCAGTATGCCCCGTACCACTTGTTACGGTCATGGTGTATGTGGTGGTATTAGTTGGAGAAATAAACTGATTTCCTGAACCAATTGATACACTTCCAACTCCATTGTTAATAACTGCAGTTGTTGCAAATGAAGTCGTCCATGACATAACTGCCTGGTCTCCTTCCTCAATAGAATTTGGATCTAGATCGAGCGTACAGCTTGGAATAACAGTCGGAGTACCTCCTCCACCACCACCTCCTCCCCCAAAGCCTGGACCTGGATCAAAAATAGGCTCTGGTCCTGGCCAAACTGGCTCCCAACCACCACAACATCCAGGCCCACCTGTAATAAGTGCCTCTGCACTCTCAGGTGCAATTGCGTAAAATGTTCCAAACCCTGCACCTAAAATTGTAAAAAATGTAAATGCACCAAGAACAACCGACTTAATCGGATGTGCTTTTGCATATGCAAGGATATTTTTTGGTTTTGAAATCATAAGTATAAAAAAGAGAGGTGTGTAGGAGAGTGCAGTGCACTCTCCTACTGCCTACCACCACAACCAGGTGCGACGTCGCGGAAGCAGCTCAAAGTGCCGTCCCTCGATGTTCACTTGATGGGTAATCAGAATTGTTTGCCCTTGAGGCAAATCAATCGCGAACGGATTTTCCCGGAGAGCCGAACCCCAGTCACTGGGTTCGACCGTCACCGGCGAATAGCGCTGACGCTGTTCATCTGGACCCACGCAGATCGTATTGTAGTTTTCAATCTGCGAGATCGGAATGATTACCGCGTGCACATTGCCACGTTCGGCGCCATACTTGGCGCTGTTCACAGGACTTCCACGAAGACCGTGCTCACGACGTGCCCAACGCAAGTAGGGTTCAAGATCGCAGTTATCACAACGACCAGGCAATGAGCTTATACGTGCGCCATCTTCATGATCAACGCCATCAAGCAATGCCCAGCAATTGCTAGCAGGCAGCCGACTCTCTTCCGCAAGGAAGAAGTTTCGAACAACCCAGCCTTCTTGAGCCGGAAATACGATAATGGCACATTCCTCAGGAGGAGGTGCCACCTCAACTTCTCGTACTTCAACCTCGAAGGTGTTGTACGACCAGTTGAAACAGATTTCCGGGAGGATGAGGACGTACGTGACGCCTTCATACTCAATCTCCCATTTGCGCGCACGCGCCGCCTGCACAACCGTACCAGTCTCATTGACCGGAATAGCTGCAACAGGCACATCATGCATGGCATGAGGGTTTGCACCCCCGCTCATCATGGCGATGAGCCGGTCATTCGGATCAAGAAAAATTTCTTCTCCATCCGGATTTTCGGAAACCACATCAATGAATTCGCTGTGAAGTTCCTGCGGAACCCCAAGCGCAACAAGCGCTTCAGGAAGAAGCTCGAAAGCTTCTTCCTGACTGAACGCATATGGAGCTGAGCCCCAATTCGTCCATGGTGTCTGAGCATGAGCCGCCGATCCGAAGATGAGCGACGCAGCCAGAATGATGATTCGAATAACCATCGGCTTTTCCTCTCTGTTGCGTCGCCGTAGCGACGGTTGTAATGTTCACGCTCTCATAGAGAGCAAAGAAATTTCTACGAAGAAATCTTTTTGCTTCCCACGAAATATGCTTCTACTACATGCCGATCATTTAGATCACCAAATGAATTACATGTAGAAAGAGTTAGTTTCTTTGAATCCTTTGTAAGTGGGATTCGTGTATCTGTGGCATCTGCCTCATACACACGACTCACCTCATACTCATATACGAGACCTTCTCCATGTACTTCAATAATCTCTCCACGCTTTAGATTCTGAAGCCCATTGAATGCCTTAAAGTATTCATTCTTTACAACTGGAAGGTACGAACTGTGACCAAAAATCACAACATTCCCATTCTCTCCAAGCTTTCCTGATGTTGGATATCGCACAACTCCTGAGAGTAGTGAGTTATCAAGTGAGGAAATATCTGTCTTAAAGGGATTATTTACCTCAACATCAACACCAACTGAGTCAATAACAACACGCGTTGGGTTTTCAACTGTTTTTGCTAGTGCAATTGCAGCTGCCGCAGGGAAAGAATTCTTTTCCTTTGAAATTGTAATAGTACTTAGACTCTTTGAAGTGTCTGGCTCTGGAAGCAGATCAAGACGCCCAAGAATCCATACGAAAGTAAGAAAGGCAATTACAAAAATTGCCAGGAATTTCCACTTATTCCGTAGGATTGTGCGAATAACTCGCACTGTCTGTACAAATACTGTCTCGCGCTCAGTCATATTGACTGGCATATTAGTACACTAAAAGAACTCTCTTGTCAAGGTTACCGCCCCTCCTTACGCTTGACATTAGACTCTGTCTATGGTAAAAATCTGCCACTTATTAGTAAGCGTTAGTAAACAATATGGAAACAAAAAACGCAACAATCAACGGTCTTGCAGTAGTTGGGTTCATTACCCTTCTTGCTCTTGCTGTTGTACTTGCTGGAAATTCAGCCCGATTCATCCCTACCGTTGTAAACGGTGCGGTTAATGGGCTCTCAGCTGCTGTCGTAGGTGTAACAAGCATCTTCGTACCAGCTGATGGAGACGTGATTGTCGTTGAGACAAGCACTACAACTCCAACAACCAACTTCCCTATCGTTCTTGAGCCGGAAGTTGAGGAGCCTGTTGTAGAGACTCCTGCTGTAACTCCAACACCTGGAGGAGAAACAATTGAGGTAACTGAGCAGAATCCTGGAGCACCAATTTCAGATCCAAATGGACTTCCTGATCTTGTGCCAACTATTCTTGCAACAGGAAAGCTTATTGGTGGATATGCAGCAGATAACTTTGTTGCTACATCAACTCTTTCAAAAACTGATCGAATTGCCGTGAAGTTTGCAGTTGAGAATAAAGGAACAAAGGAGACAGGAACTAATTGGCGATTCAATGTAGTAATGCCAACTGAAACAACCTACATCTTTGAAGGAAAGGCCGAGCACGTACAGAACCTTCTCCCTGGAGAAAAGATTGAGTACGTAATCGGATTTGACCGATCAAGGGTTGGAACTGATCTACAGATTGCAGTTGCAATTGACCACAAGAGTGGAGTTGTTGAATCTGTTGAGGATAATAATGGTGCATTTGTAAAAATCACCGTAGCAAACTAACGCTTACTATTCTCTTATTAAAAACACCCGCAGCAGTGCTGCGGGTGTTTTTATTAGACAAGTATTTCTGCATACCTAATAAATTCGGAAAGGAAAGATCTACCACAACTAGTTCCCAAGTACTGCATGGTTGAAGTAACTACCTGAACATCATGTGGGTCAAGCTCCCCTTTCTTTCTGTCATGCATATCAAGGATTGCATGCACAATAGTGCGGCCATAATTTACCGAGCGACAGGGTATATTTTTAGCCTCCCAGAACTCAGCCATTAAATGTTCCGCTGTATACTGAGGCCACTCCAGTCGCGTAACAGATTCAGGAAGTCCTGAACCATAGGGTGTAAAAGACTTTATCCTTTCTTTTTTGGAAGGTCGTTTAAACTCAACAAATTCTCCTTGATGATATCTCTTACAAGGCTCAACTGAATCCCTGCCCTCAACAATCATCTGAAGGGCTTTCATCACGTAAGAAAACCTGATCTTGCCCTCATTAATTCGTCGAATTATTTCCATTACTCGGCGATAAATACCGCCAAGATTTTCATTACTCAGTTTACCGTCGCCAACAGCGATTGCCGTTTCCATTATGACAGTCCTTTCGATATTAAAAGTACAACGAGCCAATTGCTCAGAAGTACTCAATCATATATTTAAACCTCCGTCTACTTTCTATACATCTACATTCGCAAGCTTTGCATTCGTTTGAATGAAGTTCTTTCGAGATGGGACATCCGTTCCCATAAGAATATCGAAAATCTTGTCTGCCTGTACTCCATCTTCAATTGTCACCTGCTTCAACACCCTGTTCTCAGGATCCATAGTTGTCTCCCACAACTCCCCTGGGTTCATCTCTCCAAGTCCCTTGTATCGCTGGATACGAGCCTTTGGCGATTTCTTTGCTGTCTCTTCTGTCTCCTGCTCCTCAACCTCCTCTGTGCTCTCTTCTTCTACAACATCAGCATCTTCTCCAAGAAGCTCTGTCTTCTCTTCTTCTGTATATACATAATTTACCTTCTTCCCCTGTTGGATCTTATAGAGCGGTGGCTGTGCAATATACAAATACCCTCCTTCAATTACCGGCTTAAAGTATCGATAGAAAAGAGTAAGCAGTAGCGTACGAATGTGCGCTCCATCTACATCGGCATCGGTTGCGATAATAATCTTGTGGTACCTAAGTTTTTCAATATCAAATACATCTCCAATTGCTGTACCCATAGCAATAACAAGGGCTTTGATCTCAGCTGATGCAAGCATTCGATCAATACGCGCTCGCTCTACATTTAGAATCTTTCCTCGAAGAGGAAGAATGGCTTGTGTCTTCCTGTCTCGTGCTTGCTTAGAAGATCCTCCCGCTGAGTCTCCCTCTACAATAAAGATCTCTGAATCCTCTGCACTCTTGCTTGAACAGTCAGCAAGCTTTCCAGGAAGTGTCATTCCTTCAAGAGCTCCTTTTCGAAGCACTGATTCCTTAGCAGCTTTTGCAGCCTTTCGCGCCTTAAGGGCAAGTGTGATCTTAGAGATGATGTGCTTTGCATCATCTGGGTGCTCCTCAAGGAAATCTGAGAATGATTCTCCAAACACTGTCTCTACTGCACCACGAGCTTCAACTGATCCAAGCTTTGCCTTTGTCTGTCCCTCAAACTGAATCTCTGGAAGCTTTACTGAGATAACAGCAGTAATACCTTCGAGCACATCATCCCCTGTGAAGGTCTCGTCCTTCATAAGATTATTCTTCTTTGCATACGCGTTTAGTGTTCGCGTAAGTGCAGTCTTAAATCCTGTTACGTGCGTACCTCCCTCTGGATTGTAAGTATTATTCGCAAAGGCAGTGAGCCGTGATGAGATGTCGTCTACATACTGAAGTGCAACTTCAACCTGCACGTCCTCGATAGATCGATCAATATAGAAAATATTTTTGTGTACTGGAGTCTGGTATTGGTTTCGGAATCCAATAAGAGATCTTAGTCCCTCCTCAAAGTAGAAAGACTGTGATGGCATTTCAAGACCCAGGTCTCGAAGGTAGAAAACATTCTTAAGATCAAGATCTTTAGTCTCTCGTGCATCGAGTACTGAAATTCGAGTTCCTTTTACAAGGTATGCTTGCTGCCTTAGGTGAGAAACAATCTTGTCCCATGAGTATTCAATAGTTTCAAAAATAGTGTCATCTGCCCGAAAGGTAATTACGGTTCCTCGATTCTTACTCTTTCCAACTTTTTTTACCGCAGCCTTTGCTTTTCCAATGTTGTACTCCTGCATGTGCACATCTCCTTCCTTGTGCACCTCAGCACGCGTCATTGTTGAAAGCGCGTTTACTACAGAAACTCCCACTCCATGAAGTCCTCCTGATACCTTATATCCTTCACCACCAAACTTACCTCCTGCGTGGAGTGTCGTCATAATAGTTTCAAGAGCTGAAACTTTTGTCTTTGGATGCTTGTCTACCGGAATACCTCGCCCGTTATCAACTACACGAATGGTAGAGTCTGGAAGAAGCGTAACCTCAATATCATCCGCCTCATTTGCCATTGCCTCATCACGAGAGTTGTCAAAAACCTCCCAAATAAGGTGGTGAAGTCCATCAGGGCCAGTTGTACCAATGTACATACCTGGACGCTTTCGCACTGGCTCTAGTCCTTCGAGAACAGTAATATCCTTGGCGCCATAGCTGCCTTTTGTTTCTTGCTTACCTTTTGCCATATATCCTGTTAGTTAGCTGTATTTTAGCATTATTTACATAAAAAAGATACGCGTAACTGTGAGCTACGCGTATCATGCCAACAGGCAAAAATATCAATAAATTTAGAACTTTGCTCCCGGATGTTCAGCTGCAAAATCCCTCATCATGGCACCTTGAGTATGTGAACAGGCCGCCCTGTGAATGTCGCTTAGAACACCACGAAGAAATTCTGTACTGAGGGCAGAAACCGTATTCTTAATAGACACCAAGTCCCTTTCGAATCCTGCAGCCTGTAAAAGTTCAAGTGTCGGTCGACGACCTTCTCTACTGAACTTGAGAACTTCCTCGATAAGCTTCCTTACCAACTTCCGAAGCTCTGGGGCAGCTTCAAGTCCAGTTCCGAGCTCAATCCCACGCATTGCGGCTCGTCTTAGTTGGCCAATTTCAGGATGTCTGTGTGTCTCTGGCACACCCATGGCAATCTCCTTCGTTGTATGTCTAATTAGACAGTATCAAAATCCCTACCGAATCTCAAACCCTTCTTGACCCTTCAACATCTCATACACTCTATCCATAATAGTATTCACCTCTTCATCCTTAAGTGTCTCAGTATCAGACTGGAATACTAGATGATATCCATATGATGTTCGCCCATCTTTACTAAATTCATCAAAAAGATCGATTCGATATAGTAGCTCCCCTGCTTCATCTTCAATAAGCGCTCTTACAGATTCTTCTGTTGTTCCTTCTGGAGTCCACACCGCAACATCACGAAGTGCAAATGGATAAGCCGATGGAATAGCGAACTGAACATCAGGTGCTGAATACTCTGGAAGATCTTTAGCACCAACCTTTTCAATAACAGAAGTTAGATCTGCTACAAAAACATTCTGATTTATTTTACCTTCCACTTTCACACCAAGAGCTTCCTCGAGCTTATCTAGAATCTCTTCAAAAATCTTTTCTTTCTTTTTTCTACTTGTAGCAATACCAAAGTGCGTCTTCTCGTCCTTCCCAAATACATTTCCAATTTCAAAAATATCTACATGCTCTTTCCCAAGAAGTGGCAAGTTATTTTTATTTAGAACAATTGCTTCCTCAAGCCCATCACTTAGATTTGTTCGCATGTAGCTCTTCTCTGTATTAAGAGCATTAAGAAGCTTCTCTTCTCCTTTATCTCTTAGAGAGTATCCATATATTTCAGAGAACCCTTCTTTCGTTAGAAGGTCCCGAATTATCTCGAATACCAAAAATGTTTTATGCACCTCTGGCGCATCAGCTGCAGGAAGATCCATCTCAGGAAGTTTGTCATATCCGTACAATCTTCCAATCTCCTCGATTAGATCTTCTTCAATACGTAAATCTACCCTCTCATGAGGAATCTCAACGATAAGAGTATCTTCTCCTTCATATGAAGCTCCAATACGCTTTAGAATGTCGAGCACTTCATCTCGAGATAGTGAAAGTCCAAGTAGGTTATTTGCTCGCTCAATTGAAAGCTTTACCTTTGCATGCTCTGGAAGCTCAGATCCTGCTCGGCTCATCCCTACAACTTCCCCACCTGCAAGATCTAGAATCATCTCGAGACACTCTCGAGCTCCGTGCTCTGACAGGTGCTGCGATGGATCATTCTGGAAACGCTTTGCTGCATCAGTCCAAAGCTTTAGCTTCTGTGCAGTCTTGCGCACCATAAGAGGATTGAAGTGAGATGAAGAAATAATGATGTCAGTTGTATTTTCATCAATCTCAGCCTCCTCTCCTCCTCTAATACCAGCTACATCGAGAGCTCTTTCTCCATCTGACACCACAATGTCTTCCTTAGAAAGCTCTGCTTTAATATCTCCCAAAAGTGTAATCTTCTCCCCTTCTTCTGCTCTTTTAATACGCACAAGACCATTAAATGCTTTTGCATCGAATGCATGTAGCGGCTGTCCCATATTAAGCATGATGTAGTTTGTAATATCTACAATGTTATTAATTGAGCGCTGTCCAAGATTTGTAAGCTTATCTTTTAGCCAATCTGGAGACTCTTTGACAGAAACTCCTTTTACAAAAATTGCGATAGTGCTCGTGTCCTCAAGATCAGAATCTACCTCTGCCTTTATCTCATCACTTTCAGGAAGTTCAAGGAAATCATCACGCAGTGGATCCTTATATAAATCTCTTCCAAGGATTGCTCCAACTTCTTTTGCAATTCCTCTGTGTGAAAGACAGTCGTGTGCACGGTTTGGAAGCACATCAATATCAATAAGAGTATCGTCTCCCTTCTCCTCCACTCCCTCAATCTCAAAAGAATGTACTGACAGCAAATCAGCCAACTCCTGTGCTTCAGGAAGTGGCTCATCAAAATATTCAGAAATCCATTTGTAGCTAACTATCATATTAAAATTGATCAATTGTCCTTAGGTCCGGATTGCTAAACCTGCGCGTATCCTCAATACCGTGCTTAAACATAGATAGACGCTCAAGCCCTGTACCAAAGGCAAATCCAGAATATTCTTTTGGATCAATACCAACCCCCTTAAGTACATTTGGATGCACCATTCCAGCTCCAAGTACCTCAAGCCACTTCTTCTCTCCATTTGGCATCTCCCAAAGCACATCCACCTCAACACCAGGCTCCACAAATGGGAAGTACCCCGGACGGAAACGAAGCTGTGTCTCTTTTCCAAAATACTTTGAAAGAGCTTTCATGAGGGTTGTCTTGAGGTGTGCGAGTGTTATTCCCTTATCTACAACAAGTCCCTCAATCTGATGGAACTGCGCTTCGTGCGTTGCATCTGTTGCTTCGTTTCGATACACACGCCCTGCAACGATGATTCTGATAGGAGGTTTGTTGTTCTCCATGTGGTGAATCTGTACAGGAGATGTGTGCGTACGAAGCACACGATCATTTTCAAGATAAAACGTATCTTGCATGTCTCGTGCTGGATGATCCTTTGGCACGTTTAGAGCATCAAAGTTGTAGTGCTCAGTCTCAATCTCTGGCCCCATATCAATTGCAAACCCCATCTCTTTAAAGATGTCGTACATTTCACGCATTGTATGGCTCAGCGGGTGCCTGCTTCCCTTCATATAAAGGCAAGTATAGCGTAATTCTGTCAATTAAAAAATGGCTTAAATCGTGCTAGGATGGCCCTAATGTTGAGCGCTCTCACATGGGCTTTCTTTTTTTCTGTCCTCTACTTTGAGGTTCTCCTTTTAATTGGATTCTTCGAGCGAATGCGAAAAGGAAAAGAGGAGATAAAGGGACTTGCCTATCATCCAAAGGTTGAGATTATCGTTCCCTGCTTTAACGAGCAGCACACTGTTGCAGGCACTATCAAATCACTCCTTGCCATGAACTACCCTTCGAAGAAGCTGCGTGTGCACGTAGTTGATGATGGAAGTACTGACGGAACAAAAGAATCTCTAAAAGAATTTAAGAACCATCCACAGGTAACAATCTCTCATAAAGAAAATGGTGGAAAGCACACCGCACTTAATTACGCGATTAAGACAAGCAATGCAGATATCCTCGGATGTCTTGATGCTGACTCATTTGTAGATGAAGATGCACTTCTTGAATCACTACGTGTATTTGAAAGCACAGAGGCAATGGCAGTTACCCCTGCTATTAAGGTAGAGAAGCCAGATTCATTCTTCAGACAAATGCAGAAAGCTGAGTATGAGGTTGGAATGCTTTTCAGACGTGTCTTTGCAGACGCTAATGCACAATTTATTACACCCGGGCCATTCTCTCTATATCGAAAGGAAGTATTTGAAACTATTGGAGAGTTTCGAGCAGCACACAATACAGAGGATCTTGAGATGGGACTTCGCCTACAAGAGGCAGGACATCTAATTGAAAACGCCCCACGATCAGTTGTATATACTCGTGCACCCAAGACACTGCATCCACTGTTTAAGCAGCGTGTACGGTGGGCATATGGCTTCCTACGCAACGTAGGTCCATACAAGCACCTCTTCTTTAATCCAAAGAATATCTACCTTGGATTCTTTATTCTTCCCCTTACCCTTGTTTCAATATTTGCAGCCGCATACATGCCGTTTAGATTACTTGCCAGCACAGCTCACGCAGCTGCTGCAAAAGCAGTTGAATTTCAAACCATTGGCTTCTCTGCCTTTTACTTCAATCCCCTTTCTATTGATTGGTACACATTTACACCAACATCTATTACATACGTAATTCTGGCGCTCTTTGTCCTTACCAGCATCTTGGTTCTTGCAGGAAAGCATATTGGAGGAGAGAAAATCCGCATCGATAGAGGAATCGTGCTTTACATCACACTCTATGGTATCTTCGGACCACTGTGGCTTACAAAAGCAGTTTTCGACGCAGTAGTTACAAAGAAAAATAGCTGGAGATAATATGAATAGAACAAGTCCGCGAACGTATGTGATTGCCTTGCTAATCACACTTGCCATCTTTGGTACAGCACTTTTTGTTGGAGACAAAATCTCTGGTGTTCGAATTTCTCAACTCCAGGGAATCCAAGACCAAATTGCTATTGATATTCTTTCTATTGAAACTCAGTTCGAACTGCTCTCTCAAGTATCGTGTGAAGACCTTGCAGAATCTCCCCTACTCTCTCGAGAGCTAGGATCTCTAGGAGACAGGCTTCAAGCAACAGAGATACGACTTGGTGCAGACAATGCAGAAGTGCTGCAACTTAAAGAGCAGTACTCTCTTCTGCAGATTAAAGATAACCTGCTACTCTCTCGCGTAGCAGAGCAGTGTGATACTGGAATCACTCCTGTACTGTATTTCTATGCAAATGACTGTGAGAGCTGTACACGAGCCGGATATGCTCTTACAAAGCTTCGTAAGGACCTTGATGGGCTACGTGTGTACTCATTTGATTATGATCTAGACCTTCCTGCACTTAAGACTCTTATTGCTATTCATAACATCACAAAAGAAGAACTTCCTGCTTTCATTATTGATGGAGAGCGATCGACTGGATTTACGACACTTGATGATTTAACAGAGAGACTTCCTGAGTCTGTGACTGCTACGAGCACGGAAAAGAACTAGCCTTCTAAAGACTCTTTTAACTTTAATCGAACTTTTTGAAGAATTTCTTCTGAAGTTACGAATTCATTATCAGTTTTAAAGTTTGTTCCCCAAAGCTTGTCTGTAAAAGTGACTCCCTCAAACTCTTTTTCTTTCATATACCGAGGAACAAAGTGTGCGTGCAAATGCCGTGTTCCATTTCCTAAAAATGAGTAGTTGAACCAATCTGGCGCAAATATATTTTTACAAGCTTCTCTTAGGTCCTTCAAAATTACAAAAAGCTCTTCTTGCTCTTCTTTTGTTGCGTCTGGCAAATCAATAGCGTCTTCTCTAATACACCAAATAACACAACGCCCTAAATAGCTTTGGTTACTATACACAGATACATTCCAGTACTTGTAATCCTTTACGTGAAGTCTTGAAAAATCTTCCATCGTGAGCCACCTCTCGGGATCGAACCGAGGACCTGCGCTTTACAAGAGCGCCGCTCTAGCCAACTGAGCTAAGGTGGCAATACCTTAATCTTCCTGTATTACTTTGGCTTCCTTCATGCTTTTCACAAAGTGTGAAGGTTCTTCTTGTGCTGGCTTTGCCGCATCAATTCGTCGGCGCGCCTTACGCAAGAATCTTTCACTTCTTCGTGCCATGAAGTGTAGCAGTGCTACAACCACATGAGAAATCTGAAGTGCCAGATAACGCATAATGTACTCGAGAGATTGAATAATATCAAGTGCAGAAAAGATTTCTTTTTGCTCTTTGATAAATGCGTCAAAATTCTCACGCTCCTCCTGAAAGAATTTTTGGTCTCGCTTTCGCTCAAACCAAACCATCCCCAGGAACAGGGCGGTTAGCAAGAAGAAAAATAGGAAGAAATACATGGAAACCATGTACGGGTATGCTAACCCCGTACGGAAAAGCGCGCAATACGTGAAATCTCAATACGCTCTCCAAACTTCTGTGTCCCTTCAGACAGAAGGTCAGCAATAGTCTTTGCTGAATCCTTAATATACGGCTGAGAAAGAAGCACCATATCCTTAAAGTATGACTGCATCTTCCCTTCTAGAATCTTCTCACGCATATCCTCAGGCTTATCAGCAACTTCCTCTACAAACACCTTGTGAGCTGCCTCGCGTGCCTCAGGAGTAATATCCTCATCTGAGATGAACTTTGCGTCAGTTGCAGCAAGCTGCATAGCAATCTCGCGAGCAAGTGCCACAAAGTCCTCATTCTTTCCTACAAAGTCAGTCTCGCAAGAAAGAACTACAAGTGCCCCAACCTCTCCACCATGAATGTATGAAGCAACAGTACCAGCACCAAGGTCACGTCCAGATTTCTTCTCAGCAATAGCTCCAGCCCTCTTCTTTAGAAGAACTACAGCCTGCTCCATGTCTCCACCAGCATCCTCAAGTGCCTTCTTACACTGCATGATAGATACGCTGGTCTTCTCTCGAAGTGCTTTGATGTCGTCTGTTGAAATACTCATAGTTATATAAAAAATTAATCTTCTATTACTACCCTAAGGACTCTACTAGCGGTACTAGTAGAGTCCTTAGGGTACTATGCCTCCTTTGTTCCGTCTCGTCCCTTCTTGTATGAAGCAGCCAGCTCCTCAAGAATATGCGTAACAGTCTTTACCGATGCATCGTTTGCAACGATTGGGTATGTTGCGTCCTTTACGTCACAGTCTGAGCTCATGATTCCAATTACTGGAACTCCCTTTGCCTTTGCCTCAGCAACAGCAATGCTCTCAGCTTTCGTATCAACCACAACAACAAGATCAGGAATCTTTGAAAGTCCTGCAAGACCTCCCATTCGCTCCTTCAATCGATCCTCCTCACGAGAAAGCATAAGTCGCTCAAGCTTCTTGTACTTCTTCTCAAGCTCTCCACTCTCTCGCATGCTCTCAAGATCAGCCATTCGGTTGATTCGCTTCTTGATCTCAGAGAAGTTTGTGATTGTTCCTCCCAGCCATCGTCCTGCAACATATGGCATTGCCAAGCTCTCAGCGATTGCCTTTGTTACCTTCACTGCCTCTCGCTTTCCAGCAACAAACATCACAATCTTTCCCTCAGCACCATAGCGCTCGATAGTAGACTTGGCAGCAGCAAGAAGCTCCTCAGTTAGAGAAAGGTCGATAAGATCTACCTTGTTCTTTGTCCCAAAAATGAATTTCTTCATTGAAGGGTGTCGCTTACTCTTTACATGCGCAAAATGCGCTCCTGATGTAGCGAGTGCCTCTACTGTTTCTGATCCTTTTACTGCCATATATGAGCGCTACACTATCAAATAAAACCTTATTCGGCAATAGCAGATTCTCTCTCCTTAAGAGTTTCGATGATCTCACCAATTCCCCCTCCCATGACCTTTGGAAGATTATGCCAAGACTCCTTGATACGATGGTCTGTTATACGGTCCTGAAGCACGTTATAGGTCCTGATTTTCTCTGATCGGTCTCCTGTTCCAATCTGAGATTTCCGCTCATCTGCGTGCTTTTTAGCCTCTTCCTCCTCATGGAGCTGCTCAAGCTTAGCAGTTAGAATCTCCATAGCCTTCTCTCGGTTTGCAAGCTGACTTCTCTCACTTGAGCTTCTTACATCTATATTTGTTGGACGGTGCACCAGGCGTACCGCAGTCTCTACCTTATTTACATTCTGTCCTCCTGCGCCTCCTGCACGAGAAAACTCCATATCGATATCTCCTGGGTTGATTTCAAAAGCCGATTTCTCTTTAATAGGAAGTACAGCAATAGAAGCTGTTGAAGTGTGTACTCGCCCTGATTTCTCAGTCTCAGGAACACGCTGTACACGGTGTACTCCTGTCTCATACTTTAAATCGTCATATACCCCCTTTCCTTCGATTTCAATACTAAAATCATCAACAAACTTAGACTTGTATCCTTTTGCTTCAGCAAACTTCATATACATATCTCGCAAATCCTGCGCAAAGATATTCGCTTCGTCCCCTCCAGCTCCTGCACGAAACTCCATAACAACCTTCTTTACAATAGCCGCCTCTTCTTTCTCCTCTTCAAGAATTCCTTCGATAGTCTTTAGAATTCCTGCCTGTGCCTCTTCAAGAGTTTTGACTTCCTCATCTGCAAGCTCCTTAAGATCAGCATCTCCTTCTGCATCTGCCAGAAGCTTTTCCTTTTCAGCAGAAAGCCGCTCAAACTCTTGAGCTAGAAATTGGGTCTTATGACTTTCTTTCCATGTAGGATCGTATTCCATAGTAGATAGCATATAACAA
Organism: Patescibacteria group bacterium UBA3533; assembly: GCA_002376865.1. Classification (GTDB taxonomy): domain Bacteria; phylum Patescibacteriota; class Minisyncoccia; order Phycocordibacterales; family Phycocordibacteraceae; genus Minusculum. The sequence continues at coordinate 21,741 of DFOU01000006.1, forward strand.
AAACGCCCCGAAGGGCGTACTTGTTACTTCTTTGCCTTAGCGGCTCGAGCCTTAAATCGCTCAACTCGTCCTGCTTTATCAATAGTTCGATCTTCCCCTGTGTAGAATGGGTGACTTGAAGAAGATACTTCGATAGAAACCTTTGGGTATTCATTTCCATCCTCCCACTTATCAGTCTCCTCTGAGTGAGCTGTAGACATAATCAAAAATCGTACGCCTGCAGCGGTATCTTCAAAGATAACTGGTCGGTGGTTTTCCGGGTGAATATCCTTTTTCATAAGTAGGAGGAGTGTATCAAAAATCCGTTATTTGGCAACCTTAATTGCCATAGAGGATATCTATCTGCTCCTGGAAGAAGTCAGCGTGCTCCATAACTGAGTCTCCATAGAACGCATATTGAGGTTTTTTAGCATTGGTCCACCCTGCAAAATATCGTAGCGCCGCCATACGCTCAGCTGCCCACGTCCCGGCATCAGCACCATTATCTGCCATTAGCATACCCGTTGCTGTAAAGGCGTGCTGATTATTATATGGATTTGAAGGAGTGTTTGATCCGAGTGCCTTTCGAATACGATCTTTGTCTGCCCTGTACTCCCATGGACCCTGCCAGAAATTGTCCCAACTCATAGAACGACGAGCATTATTACAATCTCCTGTATTTACATTAATGAACCCTCCATAACACACCCATGTAGATGGAATAAACTGAGATGGACCCATAGCCCCTCCCCATCCATAGCTTGGCGCTTTTGATACTGGCATTTGATCTGGATCCAATCCAAGCTCGTCCATGATGTATGGGAATACAGGACGATCGCGAGTTGGGTGTGCGTCTGTAAGCCAGCTTCCCGTACCCAAAAACTCTCCGAGGCGCGTCTCCTGCTTCAGCACTCCGAGAATAACAGCAGGGCGCACTCCAACTGCAGCTCCTGCCTTCTCAGCAAGCTCAAGCGCCTCTCCAAACGGAATAGCCGCTGAGTCTCTCAGAGCAAAGAGTTCTGAGCGAATCTCTGCCGCACTTCTTTTAATAGTATTTACAAGTGTTTGGTACGCTGCCTCCTCTCCCTTTGTAACATCCAAAATCTTTTTCTTCTCTGCCTTAAACCCAGCAATCTTTCCACGCTCTAGTTCCTGCAATTGCCGAAGCTCTAGCTCATCTGACCTTCTATCAGTTAGAACAACTTTTTCCTCTTCAGTCTGAACCCTTGTGTCCTCAAGCTCATCAAAAGAAACAGTAAGGGCCAGCTTAATGTCTGAGAAGGTATCAAGGTCTCCAAAGAATTCTGAAACATTCTTTTGTGAGAGGACTACCTCTACCAAAGTCACATCATCAATACGATCTGTCTTTCGAAGAATCTGAGCCAGGGAAGCCTTTTCTCTTTGCAGCTTTTCTCCAAGCTCTCCAATGGTTTCTTGTTTTTGTGAGATTCCAGTATTTAATTTTTGAATCGCAATAGTTCGAGCCTGGATTTGAAGTTCTGCCTTTCTAATCTGTGCGTCTAAAATTGCCACATCACGCTCAAGAGATGTTCGCTCTCGAGCCTTGTCATCTAAAAGTACTTGCTGCTCTGCAATCTGTTGCTCAATTATCACAAGCTCTGCCTCAAGTGCTGCTCGTCTATCTGCAACAACATCCGCATGGAGAGTTAGCGGCAATAGAAAAAGAAAGGCAAATATAAAAACCTTATACATCTACAGCAGTATAACAAAAGCCCCGGCTTCTGCCGGGGCTTTCCTCTATGACTGTTCTGTTTTCTCTTCTGCCTTTTCTCCCCCTTCTTCTTCGCCCTTTCCTTTCTGTTCTACATCGATAGCATCCATGTCTACTGCTGCTACTTCCTCTTCTGCCTCCTCTACATGCTCCTGAGCAACAACAATTGCATCTTCTGCATCATTTAGAATAGTTACTCCCTCTGGTGCCTTAAGGTCAGCGATAGTGATTCGGTCTCCAACCTCTACAACAGTTGAAAGATCTACCTCAATATGAGCTGGGATCTTTCCAGGAGTTGTCTTAATATTTAGTTCGTGAACTGCCTTTACAAGCTGTGCCCCTGCCTTCTCAGCTGGTGCTTCTCCAATAAACTCAAGAGGAGTTGTAACTTCAACCTCCTTTCCTCGCTCTACTGCATAGAAATCAACGTGCATTGGATTTCCCTTTACTGTCTCGTACGTAATGTCCTGGATAAGAACCTCATGCTCTGTATCAAGTCCTTTTAGAGTAATAAGGGCTGTTTCTCCTGCATCTCGAAGGATCTTAGTAAAGTCCTTCTCTGAAACAGAAATTGGAGTAGAAGCAACCTTTCCGCTGTATACAACACCAGGAAGAACACCTTCTGCTCGAAGGGCCTTTAGTTTCTTTCCAAGCTCTGCTCGGGGTGTTGCTGTAAGTTCAATCATTGTGCAAAGGAGTATAGCGATTTATTTGTTTTTTGCAACCAATAAATACTACAAGAAGCCCAAAAGGGTAAATCTTTTTACTTTTATTTATTATTGGCCAGCGCAAGTACCTCCTGAGGTAACAATTCCGTTTGATCCGTTTCCGTAATGGTAAAGGGTTCCACCACAGTTTGTTGAACCATCAGACCCTTCAAATCCTTGATTGCTATTCTCTAGCTCCCACACAAGCATGTACCACTGTCCTGGAGTTCCGTTGTTTGAGTAATATGAGTACGCATATTGATCATTATTGTATCCAGCAGAACCTGTATTTATTGGGTCTACAGGAAGGCTTTGAATATATGGAGCTAGTGCAGTTTCAAGACTTGTCCAGCTTGCGCCTCCTGAACTATGTGCCCACCCTGATATTGGGTAGCTATTATTGGTATTGTAATAAAGCTCAAGAGCAGTTTGGATCTGCTTAACATCTTGTCCACGTCGCGCATCTCGCGCTGATCCTCGCGCAGTATTAAGTGATGCAAGCACCACAGAAGAGAGCATTCCGATGATGGCAACAACTACCAGGAGTTCAATAAGGGTAAATCCGCGTTTAGAAGTCATAAAATCTTATTCAGGAATAAACTGTCCTTCTGGAAGAACATTCGGCTGCCCATCTCCAGGAGCTCCACTTCCTGAGAAAGCAAAGAACCCGCCAATTAGAATTGCCACAACAGCAATAATAAGAAGAACCATTTGTGCACCCTTTGAATCTTTTGCAAGACCCATCTTAATAATCATTTGTTCTAGCCCCTTCTTTTTAGGAGCTGTATATACATTCCTTTGATCTTGAAACTGTACGTTGTTCATATAGTAATTATTGTACCGCACACACAAAGATTATTCTGTGTTTTACCAACATGCCATAGATGGACCCGAGGCAATGCCATAACTTGCCTGAGCTACTGCACCACTTGTACAGCCAAAGTACCTAGACTTTGGGTCGGTAATAGGCACCAAGCCACTCTCAACGGTGTTATACGCCAATAACTTATACTCCGACCCGCTTGAATTACTTGCATACAGGTAACAATAATTATTAGGAATCCATCGAGGATCTTCAGGAATATTGGGCATATATTCAGATGTAAGACCTGGAATTGTTGGGCCTGTAGGATTTGAAGATGTGTTGTAGCATCCAGGTGTTGTTCCTCTGTATGAAGTTTGAATCGGATATCTTCCAAAATCCTGATAATACAACTCAAGAGCATTTGCAATTTGTTTCAAATCAGTATATCTACGAGCATCTCGCGCTGATCCTCGCGCA
>DFOU01000006.1:25814-26007 GCA_002376865.1 Patescibacteria group bacterium UBA3533
CAGGAGTTCAATAAGGGTAAATCCTTTTTTCATATTAAATTATAAGCCCGCAGGCCCTGCTGCTGGAATATTTGGAACCACATTTGAACCGGTTCCTCCACCAAACGCAAAGAACCCGCCAATTAGAATTGCCACAACAGCAATAACAAGAAGAACTATTTGTGCACCTTTTGAATCTTTTGCAAGACCCATC
>DFOU01000006.1:26401-29906 GCA_002376865.1 Patescibacteria group bacterium UBA3533
GTACGTTGTTCATATAGTAATTATGATACTACGTGTTTTGGTGTGCTCCCGATAAGAAAATCAATAATGTTTTGTGCGGCCAATTCTGCCATCTTCCCCCTAGTACTCTCTGTTGCAGATGCAATATGGGGTGTAATGATTACATTTGGGAATTCCACCAATCCTGGCGCTAATTTTGGCTCTTCTTCAAATACATCAAGTGCTGCTCCTTTTATCTTTCCTGCACGCAATACTTCTACTAAAGCTTTTTCATCTACAACTGGCCCACGTGATGTATTGATAAGATACGCACCTTCTTTCATGAGCTCTAATCTCTCCTTTGAAACAAGGTGTTTCGTTGCAGGAAGGAGTGGCACATGCACAGAGATAATATCTGCCTCCCTAAATACATCGTTAATGTCTTTCTTAAATTCTGCGCCAATTTCCTTCTCCAACTCTTCATTCTGCTTGATGTCATTATAGATAACCTTTGCACCAAAATGATGTGCGTGAAGCACTACCTGCTGCCCAATTCTTCCAGCTCCTAAAATTCCAATAGTTTTTCCTGCAATATTCCTTCCAAGCAATAACTCCGGTGCCCAGCCTTCGTACTTCCCTGCTCGCGTAAATTTATCTGCTTCAGGAATCCTATGGAGCAATGAGAGGATGAGAGAGAAAGTATATTCAGCTACTGTCTCAGTTAGCACGCCTGGGGTATTTGTAATAGTGATGTTTCGCTTCTTTGCCTCTTCTAGATCTATATTATTGAAACCAACAGCATAGTTAGCAAATATTTTTGCATTTGAAGCAGCATCGTATACCTCTGCATCAATTTGATCAGTTAGAAGAGAAAGTACTGCATCATATTCTTCCTTCTGAAGCTCACTTATAAGCTCTTCTTTACTAAGTACGCCGTCTTTCTCTGACACTGTTACCTCATGTCCTGCATCTTTGAGCATTTCAATTCCAATCTCAGGAATATGCCGTGTAATATATATTTTTCCCATAGTTTATAGCAATGCTTGTAATTCCTTCTCCATTTCTTCTCGATATCTTCCGTCCCGTGCTGCAGTGACAAGCTCAAGCCGCTTCATAAAAATATCCTGTGCATGAGGAATATTCTCATCTTCTCCTGCCCAATGTGCGAGCGCCTCACCCTGTAATGCTCTGGCAAATGAGAAAGTAAGCTGCCACATGGTCTCTTTATGCTCTGCGATAGCTTGTAAATTTGCCGTAGCATCTTCTGCTGTCTGCCCCCCAGAGAGGAAGACTATCCCCGGCACTTCCTCAGGTACTGATGCGTGAAAACTAGCCAGCGTATCTTCTGCAACTTGCTCTGGAGTATCTTTGCATCCAGAATCAGATCCTGAGACCGCCATACTTGATTTAATAATAAGCGCTTCAGGATCAACTCCTTGCGCTGAAATCTCCTTAAACACTTCTTGCAACACCTCAGTAATAACTTCAGCAGCTCGTCCTCTCGCGTGATTTCCTTGAAGCAATACTTCAGGCTCTAGTATTGGAACGATCCCTGATGCCTGACAATCTTTTGCATACGTTGCAAGGCGCATCGCATTCTCGCGCACCGCCTCTGGCGTTGGAAGTTCATCTCCTTTAATTTCAATAACTGCACGCCATTTTGCAAAGTGCGCACCTTTTTCTTTAAAGGCCTTAAGTCTTGCCGGAAGTCCACTAAGCCCTTCTGTTGTTAGTTCATTTTTTCCAAATGGAACTGTCCCTTCATCCACCTTTATTCCCACAAGAATTCCTTTTTGGTTAAGCACATCTATAAAAGGAACTCCTGACCTTATTGAGTCATTAAACGTCTCTTCATATAAAATTACGCCCGATAGATATTTTTCTATATGTGGGGTAGTCAAAAATATCTCTCTATATACACGCCGCATAAGCGGTGTCTGTGCAATAGAGACTGCCTCCAATCTCTTATTTGCAGATCGCGTACTCTCATCCGCTGCCAAAATTCCTTTTCCAGGAGCCACGAGTGCTGCAGCCACATCTTTTAATGTATTCATTACCTACACTCTATCACGTAGACATTCTTGAAATTTTAACTTCCACTTTCAATTCGTTTGAAAAGATTTAGGAAGACCTCATCTGCAAAATGCTCTTCTGGATGATTTTCCGGATGATACTGAAATCCGTATATATCTTTCTCTCTATGTGCAATAGCCTCAGGGCCATGATTTGATGTTGCAAGAACATCAAAAACTTCTGGAAGCGTTCCTGTTCCCCATCTATGATTTTCAAATGCAGTAAATGATTTCTTTCCAGAAAAGAGTTTTTCATCCTTTCGCACTTTAATCTCTACTTCACCAAGTTCATGTTCCTCCAGTTTTTTAAGAGTTCCGCCAAAAGCATGGACAATAAGCTCATACCCAAAACAAATCCCAATAATTGGTTTGTCTGTATTTTTTATAAAATCAATTTCTTTCTGATACTTCTCTTCATTTCCAAGTAAAGGTCCGATGCTGCTTCCTGAAAGAACAATCAAATCTGCCTTCTCTGCTTCCTCATCATCAAAAGAGTCAAAGCACACAACTGACTCATCTCCTGGGATAAGATTCTTTAGTTTCTCCATGAGTGTTGTTCCATTATCTACAACAAATACTTTCATATAACACAAAGTATACCTCACTCACCTGGTACAATATTCATATGAAAAAGCTAGATTTTTTGGGAATTGGGGACCCTGTTATAGATGCATTTATTAGACTTAAAAACCCTGAGATTACCTGTGATATTGATGATGAGAATTGTAAAATCTCAATGAACTGGGGAGACAAAATCCCTTTTGAGGGAGTTGATGTTGTTCCTGCTGTTGGAAATGCAGCAAATGCAACAGTCTCAGCTCACCGCCTAGGACTTACAAGCGGCCTTATGGCATGGATTGGAGACGATAAGTTTGGTGATGAGATCAAAAATCAATTAAAGAAGGAGGGAATTGATCGCACATACTTAACCCGCCAGCGTGGCATGGGAAGTAACTATCATTATGTACTTAGCTACAAAGCTGAGCGGACCATTCTCGTAAAGCACCATGAGTACGATTACAAACTTCCAAAACTCTCTCCTCCTAAATACATGTACCTTTCTTCTCTGGCTGAGAACTCTCTTCCATTCCAACATGAGATTGCAGACTATGTACAAAGACATCCTGATATTCGTCTTGCGTTCCAGCCTGGAACATTCCAAATCAATCAAGGGTACGAGGCGCTCAAAGATCTGTACAAAGCATCGTATCTTTTCTTCTGCAACAAAGATGAAGCAAAGAGAATCTTGCAGACAGATGAAAATGATATTGGAAAGCTACTTGTGATGATGCACAAGAAGGGGCCTAAAATTCCTATCATTACCGACGGACCAAATGGTGCACACAGTTACGATGGAAATCGACACCTTTTTGTTCCTATGTATCCGGATCCTAAGGAGCCAGTAGATAGGACTGGTGCGGGAGATTCTTTCTCATCTACTGTAACTGCAGCTCTTGCGCTCGGCGAGCCTCTTG
>DFOU01000006.1:30218-30447 GCA_002376865.1 Patescibacteria group bacterium UBA3533
CGGCGAGCCTCTTGAGAGCGCTCTCCTTTGGGGACCAATTAATTCAATGTCCGTGGTGCAGTATATTGGAGCTCAAGAAGGACTCTTAAAACGCGGAAAGCTTCTTGATTTCCTGGAGCATGCACCGGACAACTATAAGGTCCAAGAGTTATAACGAGAGACAAAAATACGGCTTCTGTAAGCCGTATTTTTTATATCTCTTCTTCAACTACTGAGTTAACTACGTAGT
>DFOU01000006.1:30762-87791 GCA_002376865.1 Patescibacteria group bacterium UBA3533
TGAGTTAACTACGTAGTTAACTCAGTAGTTACTCTCGGATCCTCCACCCTATCTTAAATAGATACCAAACCACCCCACTTAGCCCGAATAAGAGTGTGAGCAATACAATATTTCCAATAAGAAGATTGCTGTTTGCAAACCCTGTCATCGCATACCGCATTCCATCAATGAAATAAAAGAATGGATTAAATACCGCAATCTTCTGCATCAGTGGCGGAAGCATCTCAAGTGTATTGAACATTCCTCCTAGAAATGAAAGTGGTGTGATGACAAAGATGTTAAGTGCTCCTAGTTGTTCAAAGCTATTTGCCCAAAGCCCAATGATAATTCCAACAAGTGAAAAGATCGCTGCAATAACTATCGTGTAGTAAATAAAGAGAAGCGGGCTTGCAAATGTAACTGCACCAAAGATAAGTCCAATGACAAGAATTCCTGATCCAATAACAAGCGCTCGAATAATTCCTCCAACAGTAAACCCAAGCATAAGCTCAAAATACGATAGTGGAGAAACAAGCAGCTCTTCTATAGTCTTCATGAACCGCTGGAAATATAATCCATTTGCCGCTTGCATAAATGAACCAGAAAGTACGTTCATTGCCAGGATTCCGGGAAATACAAAGAGTAGATATGAGACTCCTCCAATTTCATCAATTCGTCCTCCAAGGACAAATCCAAAAATAAATATAAATAGTCCTGCTGAGATCCATGGTGAGACAATTGAGTTAATTGGTGACCGTAACCAACTATCCATTTGTCGCCGTATAAGAGTGTAAAGTCGAATAAAATTCATATTACTTTTTTGTTATTTCTAGATACGCACTTTCAAGCCCTCCTGGTTCTTTAAAGAAGTCATGCTTGTCTCCTTGTTTTGCAACCTTTCCATCTGAAATAATGGCGATTGTTTTGCAAAGCTTTTCAACCTCCTCAAGATAGTGACTTGTGAGGATAATTGTTACTCCTTCTTTATTTAAATCTTGCAGGTGCTGCCAAAGCTCTCTTCGAAGCTCCACATCAACACCTGCTGTTGGCTCATCTAAAATAAGCAGCTTTGGGCTATTCATCATTGCTCGTGCTAACAGCACACGACGCTTAAGTCCTCCTGAGAGCATGCGGAACATCTTTTTCTTATGGTCCCGAAGATTAAACTGATCAAGTAGTACCTCAATACGTTCCTTTCGATCTTTTTTGCTCATTCCATAATATCCTCCCATCCAGTCCAAGATCTGTACTGGTGTAGCAAAAATATCCGCATTAAATTCCTGAGGAGAAAGACCTACCAGTGCTCGTGCCTCTCTATATTCTGAGACAACATTTTTACCAAACACTTCAATAGAACCACCTGTTGGATTTACGATTCCAGTTATTGAGTGAATTGTTGTACTTTTCCCAGCTCCATTGGGTCCAAGTAAACCAAAAAAATCTCCTTCTTTAACCTCGAGATTTAATTCGTCAACAGCTTTTGTGCCTCCTCGATACTCTTTCGAGAAGTTCTTTATTGTAAGTGCATTCATAGCTGCCTATTTTATAACAAAATTACTCAATCTGATATGCGCAATAGCGATTTACGGAACAATTTACAGATCCACAACACGCATAAAATCCTCCACCTTTACACTCTGCGTCACTTGTTGGGGTAATTTCATCTGGCATCCAGACGATAAACTTTCCAGGTACTGTTTGCGCACCACAACCCTGAGAAACATTTCCATCTACATATACATAACGATCTCCAATTCCTCTGTTTGGACTTGGGTCCTCCGGAACAGCTTGTAGATATGGAGTAAGAGCAGTTATTAAAGCAGAATCTCCAGAAACAGCACCTCCCCAACAACTTGAAGAATCAAGACACCTCGCTCCCGCCTGTCCTGGATATGACCCTAAAGCATTTTGAGCTAATTCAAATGCTGTGTGTATGGTTTTTAAATCACTTAACCTCCTAGAATCACGAGCATTTCCTCGCGCAGAGTTAAGTGATGCAAGAACTACAGATGAAAGCATTCCTATAATTGCTACCACCACAAGAAGCTCAATAAGTGTGAATCCTTTTTTCATATTTAATCGAGAGTATCTATCACATCAAAAACATCTCCTTCATTATGATAAAGGAAATCCTCATCACCACTAGATTGCACAATTACCGTTACCGCAAAAACAGCAAACACTGTAAAGAGAACAATGATGAATAGTTTATTTTTGAAAAATTTCATCATATACGATCAATTGCTTTACGAATTGCCTGCTCGATATGAGAGACTCCCATACCATAGTGTTCTATCAATTCTTTAGGGTCTCCCGATTGCCCATACTGATCCTTCACGCCAATAAATTCCATTGGCATTGGTTTTACTTGAGAGAGGTACTCAGCTACGGCAGATCCAACACCTCCTGCAATTTGGTGCTCCTCTACTGTTACGATCGTTTCTACTTCACTACTTAAATCAAGTAATGCTTTTGTATCAAGAGGCTTCACGGTATGAAGATTGAGTACAATGCTTCCAATCCCCTCCTCATCTAATTTCTTTGCTGCAAGGAGTGCGTTATGTAGAAGTCCCCCACTTGCAACAATCCCAACCTTTGGCTTCTCGCTCTCCCATACTCGATACGCTTTCCCAATTTCAAATGGCGTGTCTTTTGTCGTAAAAATAGGGGATTTACTTCGCCCAAATCGCAAATACACAGGACCCTTATACTTTGCAGCTGCAATGGTCGCTTTACGCGCCTCTTCTACATCAGTTGGCACAATAACGGTCATGTTTGGCTGAGCTCGCATAAGAGCAATATCCTCAAGCTGCTGATGTGTTGCACCATCTGGTCCAACTGAAACTCCAGCGTGCATTCCACATACTTTTACATTGGTATTTTGAAGAGAAATAAGTGACCTTATTTGTTCATTATTCCTCCCTGGAGAAAATGCGGCGTACGAAGCTATAAAAGGAACCTTTCCAACAAGCGCTATTCCTGCAGCAGTTGCAGCTAAGTTCTGCTCTGCTACTCCCATCTCTATATATCTATCAGGAAACTTTTCATTAAAAAAGTGTGAGCGTGTACTCTCCATAAGATCAGCACACATCACTACAACACTCTCATCATCTTCCCCTGCCTCAACTACACCATGCCCATACCCATCACGAGTTGAGCCTTGCTCAAGAGCTTCAGTATTAAACGTGTCTTTACTTAGATGTAGTTTTTTATTAAGCATATTCTTCTGTAACTTTACCTCCGCACGTACGTACATTCTTTAGGAAACGCTCTGCCTCTTCTTTGCTTGGCGGCTTTCCGTGCCATGTATAATCACACTCAATCTCAGGAACTCCCTTACCTGGAATTGTCTTTGCAATGATCATCGTTGGCTTTTCAGTTTGTGACTTCCCTTCTTCAACTGCATGTACAATTGCCTCAATATTATGCCCATCAATTTCAATGACGTGGAAATTAAATGATTTGAATTTGTCCGCAAGTGGCTCAAGCGGCATTACATCCTGCGTCATTCCATTAATTTGAATATTGTTTCGATCGATAAAACAAATTAATTTATTGAGCTTATTATTCCCTGCAAACATTGCAGCCTCCCACGTATTCCCAGCTTGAAGCTCTCCATCTGAAAGAAGGCAGTATGTATAGTTTTCTTTTTCATCCATTCTAAGTCCGTATGCGATACCGGATGCTTGTGAGAGCCCAGACCCTAGTGGCCCTGAAGTTGTCTCAAGACCTGGCAATTTATCTGGCTCAGGGTGCCCTTGAAGGCGTGTGCCAAATTTTCGCAGCGTCATTATTTCCTTTAGAGGGAAGTAGCCTGCGTGTGCCATTGCCGCATATCGCACAGGAACAATATGTCCATTTGAAAGAATGAGTCTATCGCGCTCTTCCCATTCTGGGTCATCTGCCTTGTGATTTAAAATATGAAAATAAAATGCAGAAAAGATATCTGTCATTCCAAGAGGTCCTGCGGTGTGACCGCTCTTAGCCTCAGTTAGCATCTCAATAATGCTCTCGCGTATATCGCACGCCTTTGCTTCAACTTCTGCAATTTGTTCTTTTGAAATAGCCATTATTCGTAGATACCGTACTGTTCAGATAATTTTTCGAACTCCTTGATAGTATGACCTATGTTTGCTGTTTTAAATAGAGCAGAACCCACAGCTAACCTATCTGCTCCTGCTGCAAGAAGAGCCGGTGCATTATCAAGTGATACTCCTCCATCTACGTGGATGCACACATCAGGATATCGTTTATGAAAGTTCTTTATTCGATCAACAACACGTGGATCAAACTTTTGCCCCTGCTTTCCAATATCTACAATTCCCATAAATTGTATGAAGTCTACATACTGTATATATGGAGCGTACTCAGTAAGCTCCAGGTCTATAGGGACTGCCATTCCAACTGAAAGAAGGTCTGGTGCAAACTCTTTATCATACCCATACTTTTCTGTAATGAGTTGAATGGTTTTTTTGAAGTCTTTTGTACTCTTAAAATGGATGATTATTCTTGTTGCGCCAAGATCAATAAAATCTCCAACAACTTCATCAGGATTTGCCACCATAAGGTCTATTCCATAGTGAATAGTATCTGCTTCCGGAAGCACCTCTCCTCTTCTTTTCATCTCCTCTACAGAAGGACCTGCACCTGTATATGGCCACGTGGTATTCCCAACATAGTTTCCGTCACACACATCAAGCTGCACTTTGCGCACAAAGGGTTTGATTGTGTTTATCTTCTCACTTAACTCAGCGAAGCTTTTGGGAAGTATTGCTGGTGTTACTAATTGCATTGTTAATCTATTTTAGAAATTCTCCTCACGTGTCGCTCATCCTCCGAGAACTCTGTGTTTAGCCACAACTCTGCAGCCTTCTTTGCTTGGTCTGCTGAAAGAAATCGAGCACCAAGTGAGAGGACATTTGCATCATTATGTTCTCTTGAAAGCCTCACGATATCTTCATCTCCTCCATAGAAAACTGCTGCACGTACATTCTTATATCTGTTCGCAACAATAGCTTCTCCTTGTCCTGAGCCACCCATAATAATTCCAACGTACTTATCTGGATTCTCTGAGATCTTCTCTGCTACTGGCGCCATGGTGTCTGGATAGTCATCATCATCCTTTTGTTTTTTGGGACCCATGTCCTCAACAGTGCACCCCAAAGACTCAAGATGTCCTAGGACAAATTCTCTTAGTTCAAACCCAGCATGGTCTGTTGCAAATAGTACTATTTTATCCTGCATGTTCTCCTGTTTTAATTACGTGCTGCACGAGAGTATTGGTATATCCGACCTCATTGTCATACCAGGCGCACACTTTTATAAGGTTTCCATCTACGACTCGTGTCATATCAAGATCTGCAATTGATGCAAAAGGAGATCCAAGAATATCAGTAGATACAATTGGATCATTCGTTACCGTAAAGATTCCATCCCACCGCTTATCGTGCGCTGCCTCTACAAGAATGTTATTTACCTCCTCTGCTGTTACGTCCTTCTTTGCGATAAAGGTAATATCTACAAAAGATCCTGCGGGCACCGGGACACGCACAGCAATTCCATCGAATTTCCCTTCAAGCTGTGTGTGAGCTTTTGCGGTTGCAAGCGCTGCCCCTGTTGAGCTTGGCACAATATTTACTGCAGCTGCTCGTCCTCGCCTTACCTTTTTATTTGGACCATCTACAAGGTTCTGAGATGTGGTGTATCCATGGATGGTATTTAAAATTGCCTTCTCTACACCAATACTCTCGTCAAGAATTGCCACAAGTGGACTTCCTGCGTTTGTTGTACATGATGCATTTGAAGAAATGTCACACGTCTGGAGCTTCTCTTCATTTACTCCCATAAGTACTGTAGCTCCTTCAATACCGCTTGGAGGAGCATCCTTTACTGGAGCTGATACAACCACCCTCTTTGCTCCTGCTTGTAGGTGCATTTGGGATTTCTCATAGCTTGCAAAAAATCCAGTAGATTCAAGTGCCACATCTACATTCATCTTCTTCCATGGAAGCTTTGATGGATCCTTTTCACTTAGAAGAGGGATTTCTTTCCCATTTACTACAAGCGCTCCATCTTTTACTTCTACATCAAGACCGCTTGGTCCGTATACAGAGTCATACTTTAGGAGGTATGCGATATTCTCTGGATCTCCCAGATCATTAATTGCAACAATATCTAATTCATCCCTTTCAATCGCCAATTTAAAAAAGGCTCTTCCAATTCTTCCAAATCCATTTATTGCTATTCGTGACATATATCTCTACTCTACCACGTCCTCCACAGGTGCCTCTGGAGTTTCTACAGCTACTACCGTTACGATTCGAGAAACTGAAGCTTCATTCCCTGCAATATCAGTTGCTGTATACGTAAGTGTATAAAGCCCTGCATTCTCAGTGTCTACTGCACCAGTTACTACGATATTTGCAGTTATATCTCCATCAATATCATCTGCTGCAGTCGCTCCCTCATCTGTAAATGAATCCCCTACAGTAATTTCAATTGCAGCTGCTCCAACAAGAGATATTACCGGGGCAATCTCATCAACTGGAGCCTCCTCTACCACCACCTCTTCTTCTACAACAGGAGTTTCCTCCACTACTGCTGGTGTAATTGTAGCTGTTGTCTCCTCTGTGCTTGTTCCTGTATTTAGTGATGTAAGAGATGCATCAGCTCCTACAACAACAGACCGTGTTGCAGTTGTGAGGTTCCCTGCAGTATCAAGTACTTTGTATGTAAGCACGTGCTCCCCTGCAACTGATGTATCAAGTGGATGCGTTTCAGCTGAGTATCCATCTACTGAAAGTGTGTAGGTAAGATTCTGATCTACATTGTCAGTAATAGTTACTCCTGGCTCTACGTATGCAGTTCCTGTGGCGATATAGTATGGATTTGCTCCGATGATAGTAATAACTGGCTCTTCTGTATCTACTACGCCAGTATCAGATACTGGAGCTTGATCTCGCTCAGTCTGCACAATGAAGTAATCAAATGTTACGTCTGTATTTTGCACCTGATCTAGTGTTACGCGGAAGCTTCCATTTGCTTTGTCGGTAATGAACCAACTTCCCACAACAGGTGATGTGAAGGTAATGAAGACCTTTGAGCTTGCCTTAATCTGACTATTCTCTACGAGCACCAGCTTATTCCCTGCGTAGATTGTTCCTGTACCTGCTGCTGCCTCCCCATCATTGTCCTTTTGCGCAATAAGCTGCTTGAAGGCAAGCGCATCAAACTGTGCAAATCCCTTTTCAATAAGTACCCCAAGCTCTGCAAATGCACTCTTGAGTGTTGTTGTACTGAATACTCCTCCTGAACCTGCAACCACACCTGATGCCTCAAGTGCTGCAATACGCTCCTCAAGCGTTTCAAGCTTTAGAGCAATCTCCTGCACTGAAGCAAGTGTGAATGTTGCAAGCTTGTAGATGTCTACCCCCTTTCCAGATACGCTAAGCACTTCAGAGGGTGCTTCCTCTGCGATAAGACCAAGTCTCAGTGGATTATCATCACTTTCAAAGTTGTATCGATACTCTGCAATCTGCACCGCCTTAAGCTTACTTAGAATGTCATCCTTTCGAGCCTCATCGAGGTATGCAATTCCCTTCTTCTCTTCTCGTGTTGAGATATTTACAAATGATGTAGCTGCAGCATCTCCAAGCACATGGAGTTTGTATGCTGGAGTTGTTGTTCCGATTCCGATGTTTCCAAGAGCGTCGATTGCTATTGCTCCATTTGCTCCGATTCGTGACTCAAGCTTCTCATCAAGCTCTATAATTCCTTGTAGCAATCGTGTAGTAAACGCGGTGTCATATGAGACACGTTTGTACCCACGATCATCTTCCTGCACCATCTCTGGGAATACTGCCTCTACTTCCTGTGCAATAAGTCCATAGTTTGTTCCAGCTTGTCCATTTAGCCACTCAAACTCATCGTTTCGCCACTCGAAAGTAACTCCTCGAAGCTGTGCAAGCCTATCGAGCACTGGATCAAGATCTTGAATATTTTTCTTTAGACGTTCATCTGAAACACAAGTTCCTGTAAGAGTGGTGTTGTCAGCATCACGTACACAACCAGTTGTACCTGTTCCAATCTCAATGTCATCCTCAACATCAAGCTTAATTGAGTCTGGACTCGCAGTACCAATACCTACGTTTCCTGTTCCAAGAACAGTCAGAAGATTCCCTCCTCCATCTGCAACCTGGAATACTTCATCATTTACCCCAAGATTATTTGTTGCAGTAAATAGAAATGCCTCATCTGTAGTTCCGCCTGCACTTCGTGCTGCATTAAACCCAACATCAAAACCTTGGAAAGTTGCATTGTTATTGACAGTTCCAAATGTCTGTAGGTCAGAAGAGTCAAGAGTTACAAGTGAGCGATTTGCTCCACCTGTATCTTCAAACTGAAGTGATTGATTATTTGTTAGAAGAATATTTCCTCCTGATACCTCAAGTTTTGTTTCTGGAACAGTTTCTCCGATACCTACGTTTCCAGAGGAATCAATAGTTAGCCGCTCAGTAGAATTCGTCCACAATGAAATATCATTGTCAGCGTGATTGTATGAAAGCCGACCTCTTGTTGCATTGTCGCTGTCTCCAAAGAAGAGGTGCCCAACCGCAGTATTTGGCGTAAGGATACTAATACCTGCAGCCGCGCTGTTTTCAATAATCAAATCGTCTGCACTATTATTTGGAGATACTTGTCCTGAACCAGCACTTGCAACGTGCACTGTTCCTAGAGGAGAAGTAGTACCAATACCTACATTTCCTGCATCATTTACATACAGCTCAGGGTCTCCACTTATTGTTCCTCCCCAGATTCCAATACCAGGATTTGTTCCATCTCCATACGCTCCTACACCTCCTGCTGAGGCAGTAGTTAGATAATCAAAGCCAATTACTGTTCCTGACCCAGCAACTCCAAGGTTCTGTGTTCCTGCGTCAAGAGTAAAGATTTCTTGAATTACACCGTTGCTTCCTCCCTTTGAAACTGTAAGTAGTGATGCTGGACTTGAAGTACCGATACCTACGTTTCCACTTGCATCAATACGCACATGCTCTGCCCCACCTTCGCTAAATGTATATTCTGAACCTGCACTTATAGCAAAGTTAGTAAGTCCTCCTGCAAAATCAATAGAGAAGTCTGATGCTACATCAGAGCGTTGGAGTTTAAATATGTCTCCTGCTCCACCAATTTCTGCATGCAAGAGAGCGTCTGGAGAAGTAGTACCAACCCCTACATTTCCTGATGAATCAATAGAGAGCGCCGTATTTGTAATACCTCCCGAATATGAATTTGAGGTACCAAAGGCAAGGTTTGACCCTGATCCATCAAACATTGCTCCAATACGTACACTCGGTGCCGAATAGTCTGCAGTGTACATTCCCTCGATAAGAGAAATATAATTTCCAGCACTATAGTCTGTTTGCGTTACAAGCACCCCTTCTCCAAATGTTGCATTTTCAAATGTTGCACCAAGCCTGTTTGCCCCCTCAATTTCAAGCCTGGCATTTGGTGTAGTGTCTCCAACTCCTATATTTCCTTCTTCTCCATCAATATAAAGTCGTTCGGTAGTGCTTGCATAGAATATAAGGTCATTAGTTACGTGACTATAGGTAATTAAACCAGCAGAAGCATGTTTTTCATCTGCAAATGCAATGGCTCCAAGTTCTGCACCAGAGTTTGGAGATGCAATGGTAAATCCTGCATATCCATTGTTATTTCCTCGAACTGTAAGGTGATTGTATGCAGTATTTGCAGCTTCAGTAAATGTTCCTGTTGGCGTGTACTCAACAAGCAGTCGCTGTGTTGCTGATGGAGAATCACTTCCAATTCCTACGTTTCCTGCATCATCAATACGCACGCGTTCTGTAAGAGTGTTTGCACCATCAGCAGTTGTAAGGAATACGATGCGTCCAGGAGTGTCACCAGCCCCAGGAGTACCATCTACCTGAAATCGAATTCCTGCAGCAACACTATCGTAATCAACACCATCATCAACAGAGGCAAAGAAGTTACCTATTGTATCGCCATCTTGCACAATGCTGTTTGAACCAACAGTAGTGCCGCGCGATTTGAAAAAGGCAATATTTGTTCCTCCAGCATTATTACTCCACCTTCCAAGCGTAGCACCAGAATCAGAATATTCTGTCCCCAATACCTGAACACCAAAATCTGCATATGCTATTGTTTGAGCGTAATCATGCCCCACGATAAGAGAATTACCATCTGAAATACTTGTTGAGCCATTTATGTTTAGAACATTATTTGGCGTTGTAGTACCAATTCCTACGTTTCCTGAATCATCAATTACAAGACGGTACTCATTTACTGCAGAGTCAGAGCTGTCATTACTTTGGTAGATATAGAAGAGGTTATTACCCGCCGAGTGAGTGTCTCCAAGGTTTCCAACAGCCCACTTGTATACATCTTCATTTTTGAAATCGAATTGAGCATACGAAGTATCGCTACCCACATCAATAGAAACACCTGTTGCCGTATCCTTATACACGTGTAGGAGTGATTGTGGTGATGAAGTACCAATACCTACGTTGCTCGTCGTCGCCAGATATAACTGATTACTTGTTGAATCTGCTGCTAAGTACAGTGGACGAATAACGCCAGTACCGCCAGCACTAGTACGAATTTGGTATGCCTGCTCACTTGCTTGGTAACCAACGCCTAGGGATTCCAGATTTGTATTATCAGCAGGGGAACCTACACCAAATAGCGAGATTTTATTATTATCGGTACCATCACCATCATTGGTGAACATCCACAAACTTGAGTGGGTACCAGCTTGTTGACTCTGCACTACAAAGCGGCCATAAGTCGTAGCACCAATATTGGCTGTGTTACCTAAGCGATAGGTTTGGTAACTTGGGTCACCAAACTCAATGTCGCCAGTCACAGTTAACTTGGATGTTGGCGTTGAAGTACCAATACCCACATACCCAGCAGAGTCTACATACAGCGTGTTACTTGGTGTAGCTGGCTCAATCTGAAACGGTGTATTTCCTGATGCGTCTTCAATATAGAAGACTGATGAACCTGTAAGTCCAATATCGTATTGGTATGATGAACCTCGAGCAATACGAATATCTCCTCCTGCTGACGGCCCCTCAAACTGAGCAATAATAGTTGAAGCAGAAACTACATCCAGCTGTGCATCAGGAGTACTGTCGTTAATTCCAACATTTCCGGTACCAAGAACAGTCAATCGCTCTTCTGGTGTAGCACCAGTCCAGAGTGAGATATTACGAGAGTTACTTGCAGCCTCAAACT
This sequence comes from Patescibacteria group bacterium UBA3533, assembly GCA_002376865.1. Classification (GTDB taxonomy): domain Bacteria; phylum Patescibacteriota; class Minisyncoccia; order Phycocordibacterales; family Phycocordibacteraceae; genus Minusculum. The sequence continues at coordinate 42,022 of DFOU01000006.1, forward strand.
CAAGTCCTGTGTCATTTGCCCTAATTTCTGTATTGTATCCAGAACTTATGTCTTCTACATCAAGACGTAGTCGTCCAGTAGCACCCCCTGCAGTGTTTGTAATAATAATTCCCTTTCCATCAAGGTTGGTAAGTGAGTGTGCATTTTCTCCAACTGCAACCCTCCCTGCTGTTGCATCTACATAAAATGCTTGAGCATTTCCTGCTTCTCCCACATTAAAGTCTCCATCTACATCGAGAAGGTATCCTGGAGATGTTGTTCCAATACCTACGTTTCCATCACCAGTGATAATAAACTTCGTATCAGAATCAGTTGGAGTTGCTGAACCATTAGACCTAGCTTTAAATAACACATCTGTTGAATCAGCATCACCATCTACAATCAACCCAACTGTTGCTCCACCATTACCCGCCAAGAAGTGCCCTGCTGCATCTCCAGATATTGTGCCTCCTTGAACTACAAACTTGTGGACAGGTGTTGTGGTACCAATTCCCACACTTCCTCCCTGACTATTAAGCACCAAGTCTCTATTAAAGGTGCCTCCTTGATCCACTGCTTCAATATATCCATAATTCTCATCTGTAGCGTACCCAATCAATAGACGCTCTGTATCGTCAGTATTTCCTCGAATTGAGAACTGTGATTCAACATTTGTTGTAAATCGTGACGCGGCAAGGTCTTTCTGTACGATAAGCCCTGTCCCCGTTGTCGCGGTGTCAACAATATCAAGCTTTGCACCTGGACCTGCCTCACCGATTCCTACGTTTCCAGAAGCATCAATAGACCATCCAAGATTTCCATCATTATATGCTTGCAAATTGGGGCTTACGTAACGCAATCCAGTATTTCCACTTGTATGCTTTAGTAAATAACCGCTCTTTGCTGAATTTATAGTGTTAGCAAAGTAAGCTCCTCCCTCAACAGCAAACAAAGAAACTGGAGAGCTAGTACCAATACCTACGTTTCCAGAATTATCTACGATAAATATGTCTCCATCATTTGATGTATTTGAAGAAATACCAAAGTATCCATCTTCGTGATTATCTGAAACTTCAAGTGTAAAGTCTGGAGTGTTATCTCCATTTACTCCGACCGTTCCATCACGAGTAACAGTAAAGAGGTTTGCAATAAACGCTCCAATATCATCTGCTGACTGCACATTAAAGCTACTATCTGTATCTCCAGTACCTCCAGTGTAGTTAAATCGCATTAACTTATACCCTGCTGAGGCTCCTGATGTGTCCTCAAGAATAAATGCTGGGTTGTTCTCTGCAATATGAACCTTTCTTCGAGGTGTGGTTGTACCAAATCCAACATTTCCAGAGCCATCCACCCGTAGCCGCTCCGTATCATCAGTTCGTACAATTACAGCCCCACTTGCAGAAGTATTAATAAGTTCAAGCGCACTTTGTCTATTTGCGGTACTTAAACTAGAACCATTGTATTGGATACGGGCAACATTACTTAGGTCCTCTTGGAATCGAATCTGACTAAAGCTTGTTTCGTCTGTAATATCAAGATCAATTCTTGCCTCTGTAGAATCAGCAATCACAAGGTTTGATCCTGGCGTCGTAGTACCAATACCTACATTTCCACCACTAAGGAATGAATATCCATTTCCATCAAGCTTAATAGCATCAGCACCAGCATTTGTTTGAATCTCAAGCACACCAGCAGAATCTGATGAGTCTTGGTACAGCTGGATCAATTGATTTGTATTTGCTGAATTCTCAAGATAAATACCTCCGGTAATACCTCCACCACTTGCTTTCACTGCAAGTTGCGCATTTGGACTCTCTGTTCCAATACCAAACTCCCCCGCACTATCAAGGGTCACTACATTACTTCCCCCGATATACCACCCAAATCCAGCAGTCTCTTGGTTATCAAGATTAAACTGCCCATCTGAAGCAAGAGACAATAGTGTTCCATCTGAAGAAGTTTCTCCATTACTTCTTGTAAACTGAATCTTCACCGCATCGCTTCCTCCAAGATGTAGAAGGTTTTGTGGGTCAGTTATTCCGATACCTATGTTTCCGCCATCCTTTGCAGTAAGGACACTTGCGCCACCTGCACGAAGGAACAAATCATCTCCTGCTGCACGAAGTCCAACGACCCCAGAGCTGGTAGTGGTGTTGTCTACCAATGAAAGATCTGCATTTGCATCACTAGACTCAAGTGTCAGAACATTATTTGAAGTACCTGCATCAACATGAAGTTTTGTAGTCGGACTTGTAGTACCAATACCCACATTTCCAGAACTTAGAATACGTACAAGCTCGGTACTACCATTATTAAATACAAACTGCCCTCCTGAGCCATCACTTCGTGCAGTTAAAGCAAAGGTATTACCCGCTTGTGTAATCTGCCCTGTCTCTCCTCCATCATCTACAAACTCAAGGTACCCTTGTGTTCCATAGTCTCCTGCTGTGATGGTTCCAATTACTTGAAGGGCAGTGTCTGGACTTGTGGTACCAATACCTACGTCCCCACTACTTTCTATAGTAAGTAGTGCAGAGCCATCTTCTTGGAATTGGTGCGCCACAGTTGCACCTCCAACCATGTTGTACACAGCATTGCTTGCACCCGCACCAATAGATAGATATGAGGGGTCATCTGTTCTTCCAAGGCGTAGCTGGTCTGCCGCAGAATCCCGTGCAACATGAAGGGCACTTTCTGGAGAAGTAGTACCAATACCTACATTTCCACTACTATCTATCCTTACCTGCTCTGATGCATTTGTATACAAAGACAAAGAGTCACTGGCATTAGCATAGAGAATGCGTCCCATCCAATCACTACTATCATCTCCAAATATCAACTGAGCCTCCGATGCTGCATTGGTAATGATTGATATTTCAGCACCTCCTGAAGTATTGACGACTTCTATTTCATGATCCGGACTTGTCGTACCAATACCCAAACTTCCTCCATTGTTAATGTAGTTATCGACACCAGAGGCTCCAGAGAATAATATTTTTGATGAACTACCATCTCGCAAGAGCAGCTCACCCGCAGTACCATTTCTATCAAGAATACCAATTGCTGTTGAGCCATTCACAATTGATAGTCCTCTTGCATCATCTACAAATAAATTGAGAAGGCCTCCGGTACCAAACTGAGCACGCTGTGTACCACCAAGCGCAATGTCCAACTTATCTCCAGCACTAGTATAGATACCTGTATTAGGATCTGATGCAAAGCTTACTGATGGCAAGCTTGCGGAACCATCTTTTCCAAGATACTGAGCACTTGTAAAGATATGATTGTCATTATAAAGACCTAGCTGATCACTTGAATTAAACCGTATAAGGTTTAGTGCTGCTCCTGCAGTAGTTACTCCCTGCAATGAGTAGTTATTTGTTCCAAGCTTTATATTTCCACCCTGAACAACAAACTTCTGATCCGGTGAGGTGCTTCCAACTCCTACATTTCCAGACGCATCTACAACAAAATCAAAATCTGTAAGTTGACTATCCTGCCCAATAAAGAACTTGCCCAAACCATCCCCTCCGTCGCGCACAAATCCAATAGCACCTAGCTGAGAATTTGTAACCCCCGTGTCAGATATTTGAAATTCAATTGCAGAACCAAAATCGTCTGCTGCATCTACAGAACTATTCGCTACAAATTCTGTAACAGGCCTAGGCGCATTACTCGTCCCTGTCCCTCTTGAAAACCTTGAAATGGCACCTACACCTGTACCTTCAAAATTGATACCTGTGCTACCTGTTACAGAAAGATTGTAATTTGGACTTGTAGTACCAATACCTACGTTTCCAGAGTCATCAATCGTCACCCGTTCAGTACCTGCAGTATAAAGCCGCAAATAATCCTCATCTGAGCTCTCCTCTGCTGTTACGTAGGTATCCTGATCAATATCAATTACCCCACCAAGTCCTAACCAATTGCTTCCGTTATACCCTTCATACTGTGTGGTATTGGTGTTGTACCTGATCTGTCCCGTAAGTTCAGTAGAAGGACGCTGCGCAGTGGTACCAACTGGGATACGAATGGCATCAGTTGCATAGATATCAACTGTTGTTGCGGGAGTGGTAGTACCAATACCCACATTCCCAGAGCCATCTACCACAAGCGCCGCCCCTGTTGCCCCTGAATTTGGACTTGGATTTATGTAGAAGACATCTCCCCCTGCTGCATCAGTAGTTGCGGTAACTCCAAGCTCATACTGATCTGTAGAGCCTTGTGCAAACTGAAGGAATGGATAGTTTGCAACTCCTGCTGATTCAATGCGAACCCCCGAGTTTGCACTTGAAACTACATCAAGATGTGTGGCGCTTCCTGACCCCTCAATTACAAGTGCACTTGCAGGAGTGGTTGTACCAATACCAAGCCGATTTGTACTATCATTCCAGAAGAAATTACTATTATCTTGCGCGAGCGCTCCACTTGAGTTTGCAAACACGACTGACCCCTCTGTAAATCCAGCAGGAGCAATGGTTCCATACAGAGAGCCATCTACCTCAAGGTCCCCACTAATGTACGCACTATTATAATAATCGGCTGCAGCAATAGAGCTTGGTGTCCCTGTACCTACAGTTAACCGTACAGATGGCGAAGAACTTCCAAGTCCCAGATATCCATTTATGTCAAAGTTCGCAAGTTCAAGTCCGTTATTGTCTTGCACGGTAAAGAGGTTTCCAGTTTGTGAAGATGCAGCACGCACAGCAAGGGTACTTGTTCCTGTTGACCCATTATCATTTTGAATGAAAATGTTCTGGTTGAAGTCAAATCGATCCTCTGACGCATCCCATCCAATTACAGCATTCGGTACTACTACTCCTCGATAGAATACGAGAGATGCATCTTCTCCATCTGAAGTCGCATTGTCTGAGTTAATAGAAAATGAAGCATTGTTTGTTCCTGCAATTGAAGTGCTTGCTGCAGAAAGGTTATTTATAGTTGCACTATCAAAGTACGCATCGTCCCAATAGTATGCGGGAGATCCAAGGTCATATGTTGCATTTGATGTAGGGATAATTGCCACACTTGAATCAACCTGCCCTGAAGAGAACTGGAACTGTGTTGTTTCGTTATATCCAATATGAAGTGGCAACCCACTTGAAGAGTACACACGGAATGAGTCGCCTATGTATCCATTTAGAAGTCCCACATTGCTTCCTCCTGCAACAAGCCGCACTCGTGGCTCAGTTGTAGCTCTGAAAATAGCAGGCTTACTTGCAGACACGGTCACATCAAGTGGGGACTCTGGAGTTGTGTCATTAATTCCAACATATCCATTTGCAAGCACTGTAAGGCCAGATGCTTGTGAACCTCCACTTGCTGCAGAGAAGGTTCCTGTAGTTGTTGCATTAGTAGAAGTAAGTTCTGGGAATGTAGACGCAACAGATGTAGATGTAGCAGTAAAGTACTCAGCAACCGCTTGCCCTACTACTGAGAGCTTTGCATATGGAGATGTTGTTCCAATACCTACACTTCCATCCTCCTGTACACGGAAGAGCTCTGTACCACCTGCAAGAGAAGCACTATCTTTCGCAACAATAAATGCTGAGGTTGTCTCGTCATTGTTTGAATCAATATTGAAATAAAAACTTCCGGGAGCATTTACACCTGCACGCAACGCAGAATCCCGAGGAATATATGCACTGTTAGAAGAAAATCCAATAAAGTTACCACTTGAAAGTGTTGCAATGTTTCCATCAACTCCAAGCGCTTGCCCTGGACTGTTTGTGTTTATACCAACCTGCGCATTTGTGGCATCTACAAACAGAGCGTTTGAGCTTCCTGCTTCTCCTACACGGAAGTCTCCATCTACATCAAGAAGATATCCTGGAGTTGTTGTACCGATTCCAAGACGATCATTCCCATTATCAAAAAATAAGTTGCTATTATCTTCGACCACAAGACCTCCTGTTCCAATAAATGGAATTGATCCTGCAGTTAGGCTGCTGATTGTAAGATTTGTTGTCGTTGCATTAGTAGTTGTGGCATTTGTTGCAGTTAGATTTGTAAGTGTCGCAGTAATTGCCTCTAATGCTGTTGTGTAGAAGTTTGTTGAGGTTGCGTTTGTAACTACAGAGTTGTTACTAAAGAAGTTGGTTGAAGTTGCATTTGTTGTAGATGCATTGTTTGCAAAAAGATTTGTGCTTGTTGCGTTAGTTGTTGACGCATTTATTGCAAAGAAGTTTGTTGTTGTTGCAGATGCAAGAGTTGCTGTTGTTCCTGTAAGTGGCCCTGTGAGCGTTGTAGTAGCAAGAGTGGTTGTCCCTGAGGCAATAAGTGTCGGAATTGTAAGCGGCCCTGTGAGCGTTGTTGTGGCAGCATTCAACGTATCAAATGTTCCTGTATTTGCATTCACACTTGATCCACGGAATGTTGACCCAGTAATTTCACTGTTTCGAATGATTCCGCTTAAGAATTCTCCATCACGAATGATTGTTCCGCTGATATCCTCAATCTTGTTCACCCACTGAATGGTTTCAATATTCTGAACAATCTGATTTCGGTTAACTGCAGTTAGTTTCTGGATCTCAGCTGAAAGCGCTGCGTGAAGTGCAGTAATACTTGAATCTACGTAAAGCTTATTTACGTCAGTGCTTGCAAAGAAATTCTGAGTAACATTTCGAGGAGCAATGTACACAGGAGCTGCTGGCTCATCTTCCTTAATGACAACATTGGTTTGAGCAGGCCCCGGATTTACAAGCAGTACCGGATCTTTCTTTCGACCAAAGATTCGATCGAAAATATCTCGTACGCCACCTGCAACTCCTCCGATTACATTTGCTTGAGCTTCCTCAACTTTCTCTGCTGTATTTGTTGCAAGAGGAGATTTTACGCCTGCAAGTTTTGATCCAATATTCTCTGGAACTGCCATTACAGTTTCTACTGCTGGAACAAAAACATTTGCTGCAATACGCTCTCCAGCAAACTTAATCATTCCCATAACTTTTTCTGTAGAAACATCTAGACCTGAATTTGCACCTGCAAGGATTGTTGTAGGTAAATCAAACCGAGCATACGCATACCCTGTTCCAATCGTATCTCCTGTTGATTCAATCGCATCCTTATACGTATCTGTAAGTGCATACGTGCTATCAACGAAGCTGTAAATGAAATCTACATACCCGCCAATAATTGCTCTTCCAAGTTTTGGAGAATTCTCTCGTACAGAACTTCCAATCTTAATGTTTGCCTCAGGAATTGATTGTGCTGAAGTGAGAATAGCTCCTCCTGTGTTATACGGCACAGAAGCAAGAGTGTTTGCAAGCACAAAACTTCCATCAACAAATCCGTAGACTAGCTCCGCCTGTGCTTTTGGAAGCTCTTGAGCAAGAACAGCAAACGCCCCTAGACCTTCTTCATATGAGTTCAAAATGTTGGCGCTTGCTGCCTGTGCAATATTCTGCACAGCAAGAGCATTTGAAAGGCTTTCCTTGCCAAGATATTTAACAAACCCCGTGTACGCATCAACTGACCCATGAGCTGCTACGACAAGCCCTTCTCCAAGCGCCTTATATCCATTCCAAATATCTGTAGAGCTTGGAAGCATCAAACTTCTTCCTGGAACATACGTAGAAGCGAAACTTTTTTGAACACCAGTGTACTTAAAGCGATTTCCAAAAGACTCTACTTCTGCAAATCCTGTTGCAAAAATATTATTGGCCTCAAACTTTATTTCATTAGAAACTTTATTTTGTGCAACTACATAGTTGACCCGAGCCAGTTCTGGGTGACGCTCTGATCGAGCAAGTACTCGATGCACATCACTTGCCCTCTCATGCACAGCGGAAATCAATTTAAATGGAAGAGAAGAAATTCCTGTTGCCCCAGCCAAAGAGTATCCTCCAAAAACAATTAGAACAGTTAGGGCAAGTGCTGCTGCATTTTCAAATGGAAGCTTATCGAAACTTTTTGCAAAAATATTCTTAAAGTCATCTTGAGCCTTAGGGGCTTGAACTTTCTTATATTCAATTTTTCTTTCCTTAGAGAGAGATTCTCTTTTGATTTCTTTTACGGCTTCTTTAATATCAAAAAATTCAAGTAGAGCTTTTTTCTCAACAACCCAAGAGCGTCCAATCCTACTTGCAGGAATTTTTCCTTCTCGAGCAAGTCGACCTACGTAGTCAGAAGTACGCCCGACAATGGACGAAGCTTCTTTTGTTGAAATAAATTTTTTATGCTCGGCAGACATAGTTCGGAAGAACGATTTCCCTATTATTTTAACCAATATTTTCAATATCGACACGTACTACATGTGGATACAAATTATGTAAAATACGTAATTTACGTAGTAAGAATATTTGGACGAGAAAAGTATAAAAAGTGTTCAAAAAAATTCTTTTGAAAACAGTTTTTGCATGAGAAAATCCTTATCTTTTTCAAAAACAGGTGTGCACAGGCTCTTAAACTGGGCGAGAAGTGTTCTTTTTTTAAAAAGAAAAGTAGCTTTTATAGAAAAAATTTAATACTGTCCCCTCTGATCACATTGTTTCTAAACTCATTATTTTGCGACACACAAAATAACCGTTATAGCGAAATTTCTAAAAAACAAGCCATTTAAATAGATCATGAGAGTCTTCTCATAACTATTTGGATATCTTTTAATTACTTTTTTATATATCCGAGATTTTATACTCACTTACACAAAGGGATTACAAGGACGGGGCTTACAAAGCACATTTGAAGCTTTCAAAATACCTTTTATATCCATTGCATTTGCCTAACTAATGAAAGTCGATGATGCTGGCCAATCTTCCAAAATCTAAAAAGAACTCCTTGTGAGAGTTCTTTCCCTTTATTTAAGCTATATCGCGTGTTTCTCGCTATCCGAGATTTTATCGATATATCTTTATTTTATAGGATATCTCGGTTATCTCGGATAAACGTTCTTACTTTTTAGACTCAAAATGCTGCACTCCCAAAACATAATCTTTAACTCCTTGGTAAGCAGCGGCAACTGGAGAATCTGTATTGCGTGTGAGCACGTACCCTGTTGTAACCGTAAGAGCACCAACAAAAACTATTGCTAGTGCAGCGGCAACAACAAGCCCTGTCCCCGACCAAGATCTCTGTACTGGCAGTGGACTTGGAGCAGGCTGAGCAACCTCTTTCTCTTCAACCTCCTCTTCTACTGAAATCTCTTCCTCTCTAGGAGCTGGTTCTGACTTTGTAATTGGAACCTGAACCTCTTCAGAAATTTTCTCCTCCTCCACTTCTTTATCTGCTTCACTTAAGAAAACTTCTTCATTCTCTGTAGGAACCGCCTTCTGTGCCTTATACCAATCCTGCCAAGCGTTCTGCATCTCACTGAGAGCGTTCTCTTCGACAGGTGCTTCTTCCGCCATAGGCACCTCTTCTACTGCTGGAGCTTCTGCCTCTTCCAGAACTTCTTCGGTATTACTTACAAGCACCTCAAGCTGTGGAGCTGGCGCCTCCTTCTCTTCTTTTACTGAAACCTGTGCTTCCCCAAACTTATGCTTCTTTATTGAAACCTCATCTATATACCAATTGCGCCCTACTAATTGAGCGTCAATCTTCCCTCCTCGAGCAAGCTGCCCGACGTAATCTGTTGTATATCCTGTAATCTCTGCTGCACGTTTTGTTGATAGGTACGTACGACCATTAAGTGTTAGCTCTTTCATGCATACAGTATAGCCGAGACCCACGAGTCTCGGCAAGAAGAAGTTCGAGATAACCTTATTTTCTAACGTATCTCGTTTAAAATAGCCTCCTTTAGAATTCCTGGATTTGCTGCACCCTGAGTCTTCTTCATACCCTGCCCAACCAAGAATTGGAGCGATGCCTCCTTTCCATTTTTATACTCTTCTACAACACTTTTATTCTCAGAAATAATCTCAAGCACAACTTCCTTAAGCGCTCCTGCATCTTGAACCTGGAAAAGATTTTTCTCCTGTGCAATTTTCTCGGGGTCTCCCCCCTCTTCTAAAAGAATTCTCAAAATGTCTTTTGCTCCACGAGAAGAAACTTTGTCTGCACACACCATCTCAATAAGAGAAGCGAATGCTTCGGGAGTTAGAGTTTCAAACTCCACTTTGTCTGAGTGCTCATTGTAATACCCTGCAATATCAGAAGTTAGATAATTAACCGCTCGCTTAATTTTCTCTGGAGCCTGGAGTTTCTCTATGACAGCGTCAAAGAATCTTGCGCGCTCAAGAGAAGCCACAAGATCAGTAACGTCTTCAGGCTTCATGCCAAGATCTTCATAACGCTTTCGCTTCTCGGACGGAAGCTCTGGAAGACTCTTCTTCAAAACCTCTTCCTCTAATTCAGGAATTTCTGAAAGCTGAAGCTTTGGAAGGTCTGGCTCTGGGAAGTACCGATACTCTGCAGCACCTTCTTTAATACGCTGTCCGAATGTCTCCTGCTTTGCCTCATCCCAACCTCGAGTCTGCTGCACTATCTCTCCTCCCTCTTCAAGAACTTTCTCATGTCTCTTTAACTCATACGCAATAGCTCGTTCAACAGATCTAAATGAGTTTAGATTTTTAACCTCAACTTTTGTACCAAATTCTTCTGTGTCACTTATTGAAATGTTTGCCTCAATACGCATCTCCCCTTTTTCAAGATTGGCATCTGAAACACCAAGAGTCCGAAGCAGCAACTGTAGTTCTCGAGCAAATGCGCTCGCCTGTTCTGCACTATGAATTACAGGCTCTGTAACAAGCTCCATAAGAGGAATTCCTGCACGATTAAAATCTACAAGAGACTCGTCCCCCTTATGAGTTGAACGAGCAGTATCCTCCTCAAGATGCACACGAGTAATTTCTACATTATTTAAAGTTCCTCCACTTACAAGTGGAAACTTGTACTGACTAATCTGATACCCCTTTGGAATGTCCGGATAAAAATAATTCTTCCGATCAAATTCAGTAAAGTCTGCAATCTTTCCACCGAGCGCAACACCAACTTTACACACATGCTCAACTGCCTTTTTATTAATAACTGGAAGAGTTCCAGGATGACTCATACAAATAGGACACACGTGAGTATTTGGCTCACGCTCATTTGGATCATTCTTGGAGTCACAGAACATCTTTGTGTTCGTCTTGAGCTCAGCATGAATCTCTAGTCCTATTGTTGCTTTATACTTCGACATCTTTATTTTCTTCTATGGCAGAGCGCCCATCTTCTAGAAGCTTTGAGAGCTTCTTCCCGAATTCCTTTAACATACCAGGATTTTGGGTAGAAAGCACCCATACTTGCGCCCCCGCCCCCTCAAGCTCTTGTACGTATTTTTCTTGTGTCTTATGGTCCACAAGATCTGCTTTTGAAAGCACGGCAATCTCGCGCTTCTCTGTAAGGGATGTATCGTACCGAGATAGCTCGTTTCGAATAGTATTGTACCGCTCAACAACATGCTCATCTTCTGCAGAAACAAGATGAAATAGCACTCGTGTACGCGAGATATGGCGCAAAAACTTATCTCCAAGCCCCTTGCCATCTGCGGCACCTTCGATAAGCCCTGGAATGTCTGCCAATACGTACCCAAAATAACTTCCGAGATGCGGCTCTAAGGTCGTAAATGGGTATGCTCCGACCTGACTCTTAGCATTGGTTAATGCGTTCAATAGAGACGATTTTCCGGCACTTGGGAGCCCAATAAGACCTATATCTGCTACGAGTTTTAACTCTATATGAAAATTACCTCTCTCACCTGCTTTCCCTGGTGTTGATTGCTTTGGAGAAACATTCCGAGAGTTCTTAAAACGAGCATTTCCAAATCCCCCACTTCCTCCTTTTAAAACTTTCACCTTCTCTCCCTCATGCAAAAGCTCTACCACATCATCAGTATCAGTATTGGTAACAACAGAACCAACAGGAACTTTGAGAATTAGATCTTCTCCATTCTTCCCCTCCATATTTTTCTTTGATCCATCTCCGCCATCTTCTCCTGCAAAACTTTTTGTATGTCGATAGTTTGAAAGATAGGCAAAGTCACGAACAGCCTCTACATAGACATCAGCTCCGCGACCTCCGTCACCTCCTGCAGGACCTCCTTTCATTCCTTTATCTGCATGCCAACGAACAACACCGTCTCCGCCGTTGCCTGCTCGAGCAAAAATACGAACTTCATCTACAAATGCCATAATTATTTTTTAACAATCTTCCACCCACTTTCAAGTAGAGATTCTGCTTTTTTAAACTTTACTTCTTTTGTCTCCTTTCCATCAGTAATAGTTACAAGATCATTTCGACCATATTCTTTCTTCTTTGCGAGAGCTCCAGTAGATGCAGTCTCTGATCCTCCACTTGTCTCCATCTTAATTGGCTTTGGCTCCTCCTTTCGCTCTTCGATATTTGGAACAAGAGAAATAATCTTCTCATCAATAGAAGCTTCCATCTCCTTAAAGAGATTGAGTCCTTCCCTGCGATACTCAATAAGAGGATCCCTCTGGCCATACGCTCGCAAACTAACAGAGCGTCGCAAGTACTCCATAGTCTCAAGGTGATCAATCCAGAGTGCATCAAAAAGCTGCAGCAACAACGCACGCATTCCTTGATACAGTTTTTCTTTTGTAAAATCTTCTTCTTTCTTTAGAAGAGCTTCTGCAGCATCAGTTCCCTCTACAATATTCTTTACGTACGCCTCAATCTCTTCTCCCGTACCCTTAAGCACAGTGTCGCGCTTATCGTAGAAAATCTGTCGCTGATGATTAAGAATGTCATCGTATGCAAGCACCTGCTTACGAGCATCAAAGTTTACTCCTTCAATCTTCTGCTGTGCAGACTCTAGCGCTCCTGAAATCATCTTATTTGCAATTGGCTCATCCTCTGGAATACCAAAGCGGCCCATCATTGCCTTGATAGAGTCTGTGGCAAAGATACGCATAAGCTTATCTTCAAGAGAAACAAAGAACTGCGTCTCTCCCGGATCTCCCTGACGACCTGATCGTCCTCGAAGCTGATCATCAATACGACGCGCCTCATGTCGCTCAGTTCCAATAACAAAAAGCCCGCCAAGCTTTTTGATTTCTTCTTGCTCTTTTTCTGTTGCTGTCTCCCCTCCAAGCTTAATATCAACTCCACGACCTGCCATGTTTGTGGCAACAGTTACATTTCCTTTCTTTCCAGCATCAGCAACAATCTCTCCTTCCCGCTCATGATTCTTCGCATTAAGAACTTCATGAGGAATCTTTGCATCTTTTAAGGTTTGTCCAACAACCTCATTGTCATCAATAGAAACAGTACCAATAAGTACTGGCTGCCCTTTCTTATGTAGCTCCATTACCTTCTTTGCAAGTGCCTGGTACTTTCCCCTTGCTGTCTGGAAGATAAAGTCATTGTGATCAATACGTGCAACGTCACGATGTGTTGGAATTGGCACAACCTCAAGCTCATACACTGTATAGAGCTCTTCCTTTGAGGAGTATGCTGTCCCTGTCATACCCGCAAGCTTTTTGTACATTCGGAAGTAGTTCTGGAATGTAATAGAAGCCATCGTTCTGCTCTCACGATTGATCTTTGTCCCCTCTTTTGCTTCTACCGCCTGATGCAGCCCCTCACTCCACCTTCGTCCAGGCTGCAATCTTCCGGTAAATTCATCCACAATGACAATCTCTCCATCACGAACAACGTACTCCTTATCCTTCGTAAAGAGCGCTTTTGCGCGAACAGCATTTTCAAGATGGTGTGCATACTTTACTCCTCCTGCAGCATAAAGATTTTCTACATTTAAAATCTTTTCTGCCTTATCAATTCCAGAGTCTTTTATCTGCACTGCCTTCTGCTTCTCATCGATAACATAATCTTCTTCGCTAAAAGTTTTTACAACACTTGCAAACACTTCATAGAGATTTTCTGAGTCCTGATACGGTGCAGAGATAATAAGAGGAGTACGTGCCTCATCAATCAAAATAGAGTCAACCTCATCAACAAGAGCAAAGTCGTGATTACGCTGTACTCGCTGCTCAACAGCATACGCAGTATTGTCTCGAAGATAATCAAACCCAAACTCATTGTTTGTTCCGTATGTAATATCAGCTTCGTATGCCTCTTTCTTTGTTACAGGACGCAAGAACTCCTCATAGATTTTGAAGAACCCTTTCTCATCACGCTCCTTATCGATGTCTGAATGGTCAGGATCATACAGATACGATCCATCGCTTGTAATGACTCCAATACTCATTCCAAGTCCGTGATACACCTGCCCCATCCACGCGGCATCTCGGCGAGCCAAATAATCATTCACCGTAATCACGTGAACTCCCTTGCCCTTAAGAGCATGAGCATACGCCGGAAGTGTCGCCACAAGAGTTTTTCCTTCTCCTGTTCGCATCTCGGCAACTTTTCCATGAGTTAGGATAAGTCCTCCCAAAAGCTGCACGTCATAGTGACGAAGTCCTGCAGTTCGAAATGCAACCTCTCGGGCATTTGCAAAGGCCCGCGCCAGAACACTTTCAAAATCCTTGCCGTCGGCAAGTTCTTTCTTTAAAGATGCTGTAACCTCTTTAAGCTCTTCGTCACTTTTTGCCTTGAAATCCTGCTCTAAGGCGTTAATTTCAGCAACAAAAGGACGCATCTGCTTAATATCAGAAGCTCCAGGCTCTCCACCAAACATCTTTTGTAGGCCAGATAACATTGTGGAATGAGCATAGCACAAAACCCTCCATTTCTGGAGGGTTTTGTGTTGTGCGGAAAACTACTTTCGTCGCTTTACTACACGCTTCTTTGGAGCTGCTTTTCGCTTTTTAGGCGCAGCTTTTTTAACTGTCCGCTTCTTAGCAGGTGACTTCTTTGCAACCTTCTTCTTTGGAGCTGCTTTTTTCTTCACCACCCGCTTCTTAGCTGGAGCTTTCTTTGCCACTCGCTTCTTTGGAGCTGCCTTCTTCTTCTTCACAACTCGCTTCTTAGCAGGTGACTTCTTTGCTACACGCTTTTTTGCAGGAGCCTTCTTAGCGACCTTTCGCTTTGGGGCTGCCTTCTTACGTGTAGTTTTCTTTTTTGCCGGCATAGAATCTACGTAGATTATTTTTATATAAAGTCGACCCGTATACAGGAACTCACCTGCGTGTCCATGCATGTATTATCGAACACGAACGACTCTCTATGCGTACAAAATAAAAAATTTGGGGATAAGTTATAACTACGTAGTTTACGTAGGTTGGTTTCTGAAGAGACAAGGGGGCGGGTGCGAGCTCCACCGATGTTAATACGTGAGTCCAGCCGTCCCCATGTCTTTCCACAAACTCTTCCTCTATTGTATTCTTCTCTCTAAAAAATGCAAAAAACCGCCCGGGGGCGGATCTTTACAAACATCGGTGTGTGCTCAAAAACACTCACTTATAGAGCACTATACCAGAGATGCTTTATTTTGAAAGTCGCAATTCTGCCTGCTCATACAAAACTTGAGCTTGCTCATATGAAGTATCTAACTCATATGCTTTCTTGAAAGCAAGAAGTGCTTCCTCCTTCTTCCCCACTGCCTCTGCTGCCAACGCAAATTCAAAAATTACACTTTGTTTTTTGGGAGCAATTTCTCTTGCTCGAGACAAAATCTCATATGCTTTCTCATTGCTGCCGAGCAATCTGTACGTAAGTCCATAAAGTAGATGTATACGAGCACTCTCGGGCATAAGAGCTGCCTGCTTCTCCATCTCTGTAACTGCATCTGCTAACAGTGCAATCTTTGCATCAACAGAAAGATTTTCTTGTCGCAGCGCCCTAAGTGCAAGCTGCACCATTTGCTCTCTAATCTCTTGATCAGCAAAAGATTTGTACGAGAGCGCCTCTTGGAAAAGAGCCTGTTTTTCAGCAACTCCATACTGTGGCCCAAGAGCTCTCAATAAAGCTCCGTTTGCATTTAATGCAGGAATGTTTACGACATATATAACAAACAAACCAACGATAATAATGAGTGATCGTGCAATATTTGTATCTAAAGAAACTTTGGGAAGACTAAATCCTTTCTCTATACCTGCACTTGCATGAGCAAGGATGAAAATAAATAAGATGTAGC
This sequence comes from Patescibacteria group bacterium UBA3533, assembly GCA_002376865.1. Taxonomy (GTDB): domain Bacteria; phylum Patescibacteriota; class Minisyncoccia; order Phycocordibacterales; family Phycocordibacteraceae; genus Minusculum. The sequence goes on from DFOU01000006.1 coordinate 57,980, forward strand.
TTATAAGATTGTCGAATACGAAAAGATTATTAACGAAGTATGCTCCAAGCAAGGCAATAAATATTGTTTTTTCTTCTGCAGAAGATTTGCCTCTATAGATAAAATACAAGGCACTTCCAAATAACAACATATATGAGGCAAGTCCTAGGATTCCTCCTGCCACAAGCCAGTCCACAAATACATTGTGCGCTCTATCAAACCAAGGCTCTTGCGCATATAAACTTGGATCATAGTGCTTGCTAAATACAAGATTGAAATTTCCTTGACCCCACCCAATGATTGGCCGCTCTAGAAATCCTTTATAGGCAATGTTCCAAATCTTAAAGCGTGTCTCCCCTGCCTCAAGGGAAATACTTGCGATACGAGAAAGCACTGGACTGCCAGATACAACCTGAGAGCCCTTTAGAGAAACAAGTGCTCCAAAAGAAATCAGCACCAAAAACCCGAACCCTATTGCAGCTGCAACAATTCCTTTTCTTTTTTTGAAAAGACCGTACAGCAAAATAAACAACCCCATTCCTGCAACAAGACCAAGAAGAGCTCCTCGTGTTGCAGAGAAATAAATGAGCGCCATATTTAAAACAGCAACTCCTGCATACAAAAATTTATATACACGAGCATCTGTTTTCAAAAATAGAAGCAGTGCGAAGAAGAAATGCATCAAACTGTACACCGCAAGATATGTAGCGTTTCCAAAGTTGGCATCAAGACGAACACCTCCTTGGTGAATATCAGCTATTCCTAATACTTGGAATACTCCATGAATCCCCACCAATACTGAAACTCCCAACGAAACTTGCATCCACCTCTTCCACAAACCGTGTAGACCAAGTACTTTTTCAAACAAAATAAATGCACCAAATAAATGGATGAGTGTTATCCACCCTTCCATTCGTTCAAAGTTACTCCAAATACTTCTTGTAATGTTTGCTCCCAAAACATCCGCAAGAAGCATAACAGCAACAAAAAGACCAAAAAATGCCGTGATTGGAGTAATTTTGGGAACGTATCTCTTGTCAGTGAGAGCCAAAAGAGCAAGAGCAATCACCCCAACCTCAACTAAGATACGAAACACGAACGCTTTCCCAGTAATAAATGGGAAAAAGAGACCATCAAATACAAGAAGTGGAATAAATGGTAGCAAAAAGACAACACCGAGGAGAATTCGCTCTAGAAACTTTTGCATGAAAAAACTATACCATTGAAAGCAACTAACGTAGTATTGAAGCGTTAAATTGCTATACTGACATTACAAACAATCTTTATGCAGCAACGAATTACGAATCTGCTTCGATGGAGTGAGAAGTATACAAAAACTGACATGGTCTACCTTGCAAAGGGTGGTTTTTGGCTTTCTCTTGGATCTATTGCGTCTCACATTTCAGTCTTCATAATTGCCATAGCATTTGCAAACCTACTACCAAAAGAAGTATACGGAACATACAAGTACATAATTTCTGTTGCAACGATACTTTCCTTTTTCACACTCCAAGGAATGGCTGAGTCAATCATTCAATCGGTTGCGCGTGGATATGAGCAAACATTTATTCAGGCAACAAAAATGAAAGTGCGTTGGGGTCTTGTTGGAAGTTTCGTAGGACTTGGAATAGCAGCATACTATTTTGTAAATGAAAACATGATGCTTGCTACTGCTTTCCTTATAGTGGCAGCTTTTGTTCCTATATGGAATACATTTAATGTCTATAATTCACTTTTAGCTGGAAGAAGGCGCTTCGATATTTCCACAAAATACCACCTTGCAAGTCAACTTTTCATACTTATTGCAACAGTATCTGCACTTTTACTTACAGACAATCTTTTTATCCTTCTTATTGTATTCTTCTCATCATGGACAATGGTGCGCATCTTTTTCTATATTCGCACCTTAAAAAAGTATCCACTTAATAAAGAGGTTGATGTTGATGCTATTTCTTTTGGAAAGCACCTTACCCTCTCTCGAGCACCGTCTGCTATTGCTGAGCAACTTGACAAAGTACTGCTCTGGCATTTCCTTGGGCCAATTGCTGTTGCAACATACTTTTTTGCGCTGGCACCAGTTAAGGTGCTTGCAGAACCTCTAAAAAATGTAGCAGCATTGGCACTTCCAAAACTAAGCACAGCAGATGTGAATGGAGTAAAAAAGACACTTATAGGAAGAATTCTTTTGCTCTCTCTTTTCTTCATCCCCATCGTAGGGCTTTATATATACTTTGCGCCTTATGTATATGCATTAGTATTCCCTCAATACTTAGATGCTGTTTTGTACTCTCAACTTTTTGCACTTTCACTTTTACTTGCTCCAAAAATATTTATACGACAAACACTCGTTGCCAAGAAAAAAAAGAGGGAAATATACCAATTACAAACAATCGTGCCTTTGGTAAAAATAGGACTTCTATTGACTCTTTTGCCTCCATATGGGCTTCTTGGTGCAGTTGTTGCACTTTTACTTGTAGATATGACAAATTTTCTTTTGAACCTATACTTATTTAGAAAGATTTAAAATTTTTTTTGGAACATCTTCTATAGATATAATGTACTTTTTCATTACCTCATCTTCTCCCCAGGCATTCCATTTGTTTGCTACGCCAATAAACTCTGCACCAATTGCTTGCGCGAGTGCATAGTCGCTTCCCCCATCACCAATAACAACATATCTGTGATCATAACGGTCTTCTATTCTATTAAAATTTTCTAATTTTGTTCTTGGGTTACCAAATAGAGATGTAAAGTACGAATCAACACCAAAATACTTTGCTTGGAATATAAGATCTTCCTCTTTTGTGGCAGAAATAACATGCATAACAAAACCTTTTTTCTTCAAGGAGTCTATAACCTCTCTAATGCCAGGCATAAGATTTATTTTTGTCACTCCATCCTGAAGTACTTTTGAAAAACGCTCAGCTATCTCTCTCTGATATAAATCACTACTTTCAGGTGCTATTTTTGCAATAAGCTCATATCGATTGAGTGCCCTGCCTTCGGGTGTACTAAGAAGTGCAACCGCACGAGCAGCCTTCTTCTGATCTTCTCCGAACGTCTCCTCCCAAGCATCTTTCCACTTAAAAGCGTTCGAGTCTACAACAACGCCATCCCAATCAAAGATAATTACTGGTTTCATTATTTTTTAGCCAAAATTTTCTCTACCTCTTGTATGTGATGTTCGCGATCAACCTCAACCCACTCTGCGCCCTCAAGCTCAACACCCTGTACTATAAAGTTATTTGTGTAGAGGCGAATGGGGTGACTTGCTTCAGCTTCTTCAATTTTTGAAACAGGCAATTCTGCAAACCGCAAGAGTGCATCTCTTTTCCAAAGATAGAGCCCAAGTGTCCTATACCCTGTCTGTATTGGCTGCCTTGTTTGAAATAATAACTGTTTATTTGCAGCAACCACAACCTTAAGAACATCAGGTGACTCTGTTTGCTCTTTTGTTGCAGCCGCAAACGGTATTACAACATCTATATCAGGATTTTCTTTGAAAAGCTGAGCTGCCTGAGAAACAAAAGTATCAATGATTTCTGGAGTTACAAGAGGCTGATCTCCTTGCATTTCAAAAATGTATTCATCGTCAAGTTCTCTTGCAACTTCAGCAACTCTCTCTGATCCATTTGGGCAAGCATCGCTTGTTCTTACATAAGAAACACTTTGCATATCACAGTGCTCAAAAATCCTCTCATCATCAGTTGCAACAATTGCTGCACCTACATGCGTTGCTGCTACCGCATTATCATATACTCTGCAGATCATCGATTTTCCAGAAATATCTGCAAGGGGCTTCCCTTGGAAACGAAGAGATTCGTATCTAGCGGGAATAATACAGGTAAATTTTTCCGGAATGCTCATTGCGTGACGTGCTAGATTACAGTGATTATTTGAAGATTGGCTGATCTTTTTTCACTGACTCCTTTAGAGTAACTTCTTCTCCAAGCTCTCGTGCAGAATACTGGTTGTCTTCAAGAGGAATCGCAAAATAAAAATCTTCATCTAGAGATTCTTTTGTAAGTACATGCCCCTTCTCAAGATCTTTCTTTGCATACATTCCTCTTGAAACACTTTGAATATAGTCCCGTTCTTTCTGTGGAATATTTCGAGCTCCTTCTCCATCTCCAACCATCTCTTTTGCAAGAAGAAATGCTTTAAACCAGGTGTCTACTTGTTCAGGTAAAGAACAGTACTTGGAAACAGTAATTCCATCAGCATCAATATCAACATGTCGCTCAAAAGTACGTGCCCCTTTTGCATAGGCAATAGTTACAGAAGTAACCCAGTCATTGTACTCATGCGTTGAAAGTCCAATAACGTTATTTGGATATCGCTTCACAAGAAAATCAATCTGTGAGAGATGTAGATCACTATTTTCTGATGGATACAAAGATACACAGTGGTTTACCGCAAGGGGCACACCCTTCTTTTCAAAAAGCTCCACGATACGGTCCATATCCTCAATATCTGTTCCTCCATTTGAGACAGCAGTAGGAATTTTTGCCTCAAGAATCTTATCAATTAAGCTGACAGCTTTTGTGTCCTGACTTGCTATTTTAAGAACATCAATACCAAGCTCAACACATAGATCAACTGACTTCTCATCAAAAGGTGTTGCCATTGCAATAAGACCCCGTTTCTTTACCTCATTAACAAGCTGCTGTAGCTCATCTTTTGTAAGTTTTGTTGATAGTGTCTTTTTTACATACCGAGAATTTTTTCCTGGAGGTACGACAATCTCTGCAGCTCCTTTCTCAAGCTTATTTTCTTGCTGTGCAGAGTGCACAAAAGTATCAATGTCACGCAATTGCAGCTTAATTGCAGCATGTATACCATTTTTCTCAACAACATCTGCATGGTCGTTAATGATTTTAAGTCCCCGCTTTACATCTCCCCAGTGATTATTTGCTATTTCAAGGACAAATAGGTTTTTGAATATTTCACTTTTCATAATTACTCTATCATATAGGCAACTTTATTATTTGCAACAAACTGACTCGAAAACAATTTCCGCAAGCCGTTTTCCTGAGAAACCATCAAATGGGGCAACAAATGTCTTAATAACCTCTTTTCTTCCTTCTGCATCTTTTTTGGGATTTTCAAAATATGTATTTATGTTCTGTATTAATGCTTCTGAACTCTCTGGAGTAACCGCCCCTCCAGTTGCAACAAGTTTTTCATAGTGATCAAAATGATCATAGAGACGACCAACCTGCTCCCAGTAGGAAAGATGCTTACTTTTTGAGTCAAAATTGATACATATTGCTGGCGTATCAAACACCGCAGCATCAATTGAAAGCGTTGATGCAATATTTATCACTACATCAGCATGATACATAAGGTTAACAAAACGCTCAGCATCAGAAAAGAATACTTTCTCCTTATTTACAAATGTGGGATCAAGAGTGATGTGAGGTAAGGTATTTAATCCATACTCTTCAATAGAAAAGAGTGATGCAGGATGCGGCCTAAATATAACGTGCGCAGGTTCTTTGATCTCATTTTTCTCTATCGCATCATTTAAAATTTTAGGAAGTTCATCTTCACTGTAGTAAAAATCAGAACCACCAATAAACAGTATTTTTTTATCACTATCTATACCCAAAGCATCACAAAATACCTTACGTGGTACAAGATATTTTTTTGGATTTTTATATATATCGTAATGCGGAAGCCCCACAATCATTTTCTCGGGTTCAATAATATCAATGTGCTGAAACTTCTTTGCAGCTTCAATAAGCCATCTATTTTGGAAAATGAATATATCAGGAATAACTGCTAACAGGCCGTGATTATTTAGATTATCCCAGCTTCTTACCATTCCAACCACTTGTATGTTTCGTCTTTTTGCCTCAACTGCAACAAGCACATCAAATTCATTATCAATTAATGATGGTACAAAAATCGAATCGAAGTCTCCTTCATCAAATACTTTCTTGATCCCTTGTGGGGGCGTAATTTGCAATACAAGTGTGCGAATAAAAGATTGATACCAGCTAAATCTTGCAAACAATACTCCAATACCTGCCTTTACAATAGTTGCAACAAGACTTGCCTGCCCCCTTTTTAAAGCTCGCATTCGATACGTTGTAACACTGTGTGAATATACTCCTGTACGTACCAAAAAATTCACCACCTTCTCGTACAAACTTTTCTTTACGCGTGTAAAACCACGAACTGCCACATCTGCAGGAAGCTCCTCTCTAAAGTAATCAACCCGCTTTTCTTCTACAAGAAAAGTAATGGTATTTTTTTCTTTTTTATTACGCTTGTAAAACTCTAGCCAAAAATCTGTATCAATAATATTTCTACGAATGATATCTTTGGAAATAACGATGAGTATATTTTTCATATAATTATTCTTCTCTCACTGCAGTAATGATATAAGTCTTAAATCCATCAGGTTTTTCGGCATTAAGTCGAATTGTGTACATAAACCTGTTTTCTTCAAAAAACTTAATAATATTTGAGAGCATATTATCTTTAGCCTCAAAGGCAAAATGGTACTCCATAAGTATAGAGCGCACATGCTTTGAAGCAGCAGCTTTCTGTAGATCTCGGAAAAGAGGACCTTCAGAAAGTTGTATATCAATTTTTAACACATCGACTGGTTCATCAATAAATGTAGATAGTTTTTTCTTGGGCACAGAAACTTTTGTACCACCCCGCCGCTCTTCTACCGATGTTGTTGTTGCAAGCGACATTCCTTCTCGCACAAAAAGATCTATTTCTCCTTCTGTGTCAGAAAGTGCAACATCGTACACATATACATCCTTTAGACTATTTTCTTCAACATTCTTCTTTAAAAGTGCAACTACTAGCGGTGATGGTTCAAAAACTTTTATCTTTGCTTTTGGGTATAGATGTTTGAAATACAATACTGATAATCCAATATTTCCTCCGCAATCATAAATGGTTGGATTTTTGCTTTCCGAATAGAAGTAGTAGGGTTCATGCACAAAAATTTCTGTCACCAGCATTTCTAGTTCAGATATTGATTCAAAAAATACTCTATACTTTAAAAATCTTATTGATTCTATATGAAATAATCTTCCATCAAGGACATTTGCTGCAACAACTTTTGTATAGAAATAAAATAGAATTATTTTCTTTGAAAATGATAGGTGCTTCCCAGAGAAAATTCGCACCATGCTTCCAAGATATCGTTTTATTCTATGAGAAATATTTTTCATGATCTTTTCTTTGCAACAATCATAATATGAGAAAAACTCCGTGCATTCATATCAATAGCTCGTGTCACATTACTTATAAAAGAAATACTAAAGTTTGCACCTTCAAAGGCAGATATGATATCTGATAATTTATTTTCCCCACCTTCAAAGGCATGGTATTCCAGTATTACATGCTGCAACTTCTCTAGAGCATCTGTTTTTGCAAGCTCTTGCAGAACCTGACCTTCTGCGCCCTCGATATCCATTTTTAAGAAATCAACCTCTTTATCAATAAACGTAGAGAGCGGCACCACTTCCACGTCAACACATGCACTCATATCAGATTTTGTGTGGGCACTTTTCATACCTTCTGAAATAGTTGCGGCTCTTCGATCTCCACATATTTGTATAGTCCCAAAGCTTTCTCCAACTGCTTTTTTTATGATCACAACATTCTCTAGACTATTATTCTTTATATTTCTTTCTAAGATTTCGGCGTTCTCAGGTAATGCCTCAAATACAAAAACTTTTGCTTTTGGGTACAGATATTTGAAATACAATACTGATAATCCAATATTTCCTCCACAATCAATAATCAGTGGATGATTATTCTTGGCAACAAAATGGTACTCATCTTCCAAAAATACTTCCCGAAATGTCCAATAAAAATCTGAAAAGCTCTCGAAACTCACGGTAAAAGAAAGCATTTTCTGTTGCGTTATTTTTGCTACTCTTCCATCTAAAAACTTATTAATTCGAATATGTAAGTATGTAAAAAGAAATTCAAGTTTCTTCCTAATGTTTAAATGTGATTTAGAAAAAATTGTTCTTAAATCAGAATATAAGTCTGTGGTTTTTCTTATGGCATTCATAATAAAAAGATAGGTGTGGTGGCGCAAGCCTCCATATGCTCTTTCAAAGCATCTTACAGAAATACGCATTGAATAGCAAAAGAGGTGTCCATGCGGACACCTCTTAAGGTACTGAGTTGGAGACTTTATATCTCCAAAAGTGCATCTGCCATCTTGCGTGGCACCGCATCAGGGTCAGTAGATTCAGGAAGCGGCAGCCTCTTTTCAAGTACAGCAACCTCCCCACTCCTATAGGCCTGATCATACTTGAGGCGAACAAGTTCTCGCCTCAAGGAATGAGGAGACGTAAACCGCTTCGCAATCCCAGTAAGAACTGCTTCCGGGTGCGAACTCCCCATAATGCGAATATTTTCTTGATCCACAACATGGCCACCAAGCGCGAGCACTGGGATGCGCTGATATGCAGCCGAGAACGCAATGGACGTACCCGGATCAATCAGAACATCAACTCCTACAATTGCGTCGTCAGAAGGCATTTCTTCCTTTATAATCATACGGACCGACACATCTCCAGCATGAGCGATGAGCTCATCATACAAGCTAGAGTTTTGAAGCGCTGGATCACCAGGATGCGGTGAAAGCAACAGGTGCGTGTTCTTGAACCTGGAGCTTGCAAGTGCCTGCATGATTGAACTCCAGAGGAATGCATTCCCCATTGAGAATTTCATGCCTGCTGCCATGATCAGAAAATCTGAATCATTGTAGCCGAGCTGTTTGCGAATATCTGCACGCGTCCTGCTCGAGAAGGCACTTCTCTCACGAAGCATATTGCCGGTATGGAAACCTTTCGCCGAAGCGAACACTTCCTTAGTCGCCGCCGAGACATCAGTGGCGAGATACCCAAAGTAGAATGCAGCACCCTTTGCAAGGTCTGCAAACCATGGCCGAGCAAAACAATTATGCGCATCGCCGTAAAAACCGTACCGAATGCCAGCACTATTTGCAGCCTTTGCAAAACAAAGCTCTGGACCTGCGAGCACTTCAGACGAAGACATCCCGCAAAGCAATACGCTTGCACCAGAGAGAGCTTCACAGACCTCATCCGGCGTAACTTCTTTCAACTTTCCCATTCCAAGGAACGAGATTACTGTTACACCACGTGCCTTGAGCACGCGCTCAAGTACTGCGAACGTTTGCGAGGGACTGAAGTCCGTTGCAACTAAAACAGCCTTCATGGCTCCACTCCTTTTTCAATCTTCTCTGTTGTTACTATAACATATAGAAGTAGTTTAGTCAATATTCTCCAGAATACGCCTTGCCCTCTCTTCCCAGGTATGCTCTGTTATTCTTTTAAATGCAGCATCTGTTTTGTCTATATCAGAAGACAGCACTTCCTGCACCTTTGTTTTCAATGCATTCACATCATCTGGAGTGACAAGAAATAACTCTTCTTCTCCTCCAACTTCACGTACTGATGGTAAATCAGAGGCAATAATGGGTCGCTTACTTGCCATATATTCAAAAAGCTTCATTGGAGACGTATAGTATTTTGAAATCTTCTCTTTCGCAGTATTAGGAAGCACTAGTATATCCGCAGCCGCTTGCCAAATAAATACTTCCTTATGGGGGACATGCCCCATGATGTGTATATTTTTAAACTCTCTGTGCTTTTCCCGTATGCGCGCTACATCTTTCTTGGTGCCACCAATAAAATAGAAGGAGATATCTGGCAACCCCTTGGCAGCAGCAAGTAATGTATCTGTCCCTTTCCATGAATAGAAATGTCCTGTATACACAACAATACTCCCTTCAATAGGAAGTGACAATTTTTCTCGCGCTTCTTCCTTTTTCATATTGTATGGAATAGATGCAATATCAACAGCATTTAACTCCACAACAATACGCTTAGGCGACACCTCAAATGCCCGTACGAGCTCGTCTTTTTTCCATGTATTCGTTGCAATAATTTTATGAAGTAATGAAAATACAAACCTATAGAGCCACTTACTTTGCTCAGGAAAGTCATGGAGTTCATACACCACCTTGTATCGTGTAAATAGCACACAAAATAGTGCAGGAATAATTTCATTGGTGTACACAATCTTCTTCTCTGTTTTATCAAACAAAATAAAAAATAATGCACTTAGAGAAAATACAAAAAGGCTTAAACGAAATGCAAACACCTTAAGTGCACTCTTAAACAGATCAATAGTGAATAGATAGTGCACAGAAAAATTCTTCTCTACTTTGTAGTATTCAAAGGGGTCAACATTAACACCCTCTCTCTTTGGCACTAAAAGCTTTACTGACACTCCAACATTAGAAAATGCCTCAGCACCCCTTGCCGCAAAGATGCCATGTGCTTTTTCGCTTGGGAAGCGTCCATGAAAAATTGAATATAAAGTTACTTTCTCCATATATCTAGTGTACGTGAAATGTTTTTCTCAAGCACGCGTATATCTTCTTCGTAATATTCCATGAGCTCTTTTTTGAGGGCCGGATCAATAGATTCTTTCCAAGCAGTTTTTGTCGAACGTGCATTGAGGTGCTGCAAATATGCAATACTCTTTGTAATGCCACTTATTTTGGCAAAGGTACGTAATGGAGCAAAAATTATACTCTTATGCATAAATACACGAATGTGTTGAATGCCATGCTGAAACCAGGCAAGATAATATGCGTGGTCCTTAGATGCATTTATCTCTTTCCCGATACACGAAGGAGTGAAAGAAGCATCTACTCCTAAACTTTCATATACTTCTTGTATAATTGCACGCGGATTTTCCCTACTCTCTTCCTGAATGATGAATACAAATTGTTTTTTTGGGAATAAGTTAAAAAACGGCGCAAGATGCTTTGCGTACAACCCCTCATTAATTAAGTCTCCTTTTTCCTTTACAATATCAATAAATGCACCCTGCCCTCCAACACGTGCTTTACGGTACGTATAATTTGAAAAGGCGCGCTCTGCAGGATTGCGAAGCATAACAAGTAACCTTGCATCTGGATTATATGCATGAATACGTGGCGCTACTTTTTCTCCCTCCCGCGTATACACAGCTGTAAACTCTGCAACCACCTTTTCATCAGCACAGTCAAAGTTTGCATGATATGCATCAATTCCCTCCTTATATCGTGCATCCAAATTAAAAAAATGCGTTTCTTTTTCTTTTGAAAAACAGATTTCTGGATGTTCCTCTAAGCACTTTGAAAGCCAGGTGCTTCCTGTTCGCGAAAAACCAATACCAATAACGTTAACCATGAATAAAATATTTTAAATATGTTTTAAAAGTCACCCACTGTAAATACAACCTATTGAGCTCATACTGTGCGGGTATACCCTCTTTCCCATACCGCACTTTTACATAAAGCATCTTCACAAGAGTTTTTACACTTTCAACAAAAGGCTTATACACTCCTCGAGCAATAAAGTTTCCAAGAGTGTGCTTTTGACCCTTTGCCATTTCATTCATGCGATAAATAACTTTCTTTCTGTACTCTACAAAATCTAGCTCTTCCTCCAAAAGCACGTACCAAGGCTCATCAATAACTCCAACTGAAAGACTCTCATCAAAAAAGATTTTCTCATGAATCTTCTTCTTGAATCGTGCCCCTGACTTTTTATTAAAAAATCTTGTCTGATAATACTCTTTAAATGTTCTGTATTTTATAGATAAGTCTGAACTTGTTTTTACGTAACGAACTTTGTAGATTAAAAATTCTTCCTCGTTTTTTTCTACAATTGATCGAATTTTTTCAACAAGCTCAGAGGATACAACTTCATCAGAATCTACATAGAAAAACCAATCATGCTTTGCTGCATCTAAAGAAATGTTTCTTTCTTTTGCAAAATCTTCAATTGGATTTCCAGGATTGCTTTGTGAGACAACCTTGCACCCATATTGCTTTGCCACATCAAGAGTGCCATCGGCACTCCCCCCATCAGCAAGAATAATCTCATCAAAATCTTTAATGCTTTCAAGAAGCCTTGGTAGCTCACCTGCAACGTTATAGGTCAAAATTCCTACAGAACACGGTATTTTTTTACTTTTGCTCATAGATAACAATAGTCCACTTCTGCTTAGCAGTACTTACACAATACCGCTTTATTCTCCCAAAGCACAAGCGTATATAGGCCCAAATAAAAGATGAGCGCCAAGATTTATAATAAGAAAATACAACAACAGAAGGAGTAGACTTCTTTAAACGTGCAAGAAATGGTGCCATGGGAATATAGTAAATAACCTCATTACAAATCACTACATCCGCCTCCATTGCCTCCCCTGGAATTTCTTTTGATAAATCAACACACCTGTACTCCCCTTGAGGAAAAATTTTCTTTGCCTTTTCAAGAGCTTCTTCTGATATATCTACACCAAGAGATGAAGCAACGGGAACATTTAGATTTGCAAGTGCTGTTCCCAGCCCGCCATTTCCACAACCCAAATCAACAATTGAGATTGGACGATTTAATTTTTTAGAAAGAGAAAGACAATATTCAGCAATATGCACCGTGTTTGGCTGATCAGAAGTAATCAGCCTGTCCCAAGATCCTTTTCTATACTGATCTTCCCAATCATTTTTGGAAATAATAGAAGAAACAACTTCCTCTCCAGAAAAAAGTTTATGCAATACGTTTTTTATTTTTTGCCACGAAGCCATGAAAGTATTTTTTTATATAGATGCACTGCACGTGTTGTGCGTAATTTAAATAGAGCAAATGGCATTGTTCTATCAATCTGTACTCTTCGTAACCGATAAAGATTATCTCCTGGATTAATTATTCCTTCTGTAATTCCAAAACCGGCAACAAGACCGAGGCCCTCTACCCTATCTTCAATTTCTTTATTTCTGTGCCCTGAAGCATATGCAATATATTTTGGCGCATGTCCTGTGTATGAAATTATATCGTCTCTACAGCCCGCTACTTCTGCTTCAAACTCTTCATTTGAAATTTCTTTTAGATTTAGATGATTTCTTCCATGAATCTCAAAAGACACGAGTCCTGAGTCAGACATTTCTTTTATCTGCTCCTTAGTTAAGCGTTCAATGTCACCCAGTTTCTCTTTTCTTTCCAAATTTGAAGTTAGAAATACTGTTGCATGTACATTATATTTTTTTAGAAGCGGGAATACATTTGTATATGTATCTAAATACCCATCATCTATAGTTATGGCAATCTCTGATCTTTCTATTTTTCTTTCTCCTTTTGCATAAGCAACTACATTAGAAAGCGAAACGACACTATGTTTTTGAGCAAGAAATTTTAGCTCTTTTTCAAAAAGAGTTTTCGGCACGTCGTATTTTGTGTCTCCTCCTGACACTGAGTGATACATAAGAACAAAAACATGGGGCTTATTGCTTGAAAAAAACTTTACAAGCCAAAGAGCAATTATTTTAAAGTATCCGCGAATCATATTTTTATTGTCTCACAAGAACCTGTTTGCACATCAAAATTATTTTCAGCTAGCAACCTACTTAACACCCCCTCATGAGCAGAAGATATCTCTAGAAGAAGACCATCTTCTTTTTTAGACTTTGTTCTTGCAAAAACTCTTCCTCGTTTTTTTGCATATATTTCTTGAACATTATTTGGAACAACAATATGAATATACTTATCTGCAATTTTTGGCATTGCTGCAAAGAGCATTTCTATCTCCTTTTCTGAAACTTGTTCATCAGAAAGGTTCATTATGTTCTGAATTAAACCTTCATCTACAACCCTAATTCCAGATACTGGGACCATATAACGAGCAAGACGAACTCCTAATCCATGCACACATTTTGTATACAAGCTGTGCTTAGAGTGTTTTATCGTAAAAAACAAAAGCTTTACACAAAAAACTGGATATCGAAACCAGAAAAGAAGCGCATACCATACAACAGCAAGCTTTGTTTCTAATTCTGGTCTTTTGTATTCACTTTTTTCACACATCATGTCAACACATGTTGTTTTTCCTACTGCAGGCAATCCAAAAAGTTCAATTGTCATGATTTCTTAAAATGAACAACGTACGATTCGCAAAAGAGCGCATGGATTATAGACAGGGGCATCCACCCAAGAAATACATATGCGACTCTATTTAATGTTGCAGATTTAAAAAACGGTACTGTTAGCGTAAGAGGTGAAATTGACACAACTTCAAGACCAGCGTTTTTAAGAAGAGTCCTGAAGGCATTCGGATGAACTCTTCCTTCGTGCAAATCAGAAGGTGCTGCACCTCTCGGGTACTTTGTACTTATAACCCCCTGTCCTCCAGGCGTTAAAATTTTTTCAATTGTATCTACTGCCTTTTGTTGATCTGGCAAATATTCAAAAACTCGAGATGAGAAAAACAGATCACACCACTCCTCTTTTCCATCATATGCATCAAAATCTCCTTCAATAAAATCTATATCGCAATCTTTTACATTTTCTGCCGCCATCTCTAACATGTGTGAAGAAATATCAAATGCGTTGATGTGAACATTTGGAAATCTCTCACACAGAAGCTTTGTCCATGTTCCTGCTCCAGGCCCAAGCTCAAAACATTCTTTTGCATTAACTTTTTTCAAAACCTTCAAAAGACCCTTTCGAGTCATCCAATACCCAGCTTTGGAAATTGCATCCTTGTGCCATCTATCAAACTCATAAGCGCTTCCTGCACGCTCTAGCACGTCATTATTATAGTGACTTTGTACGTTTTTACTTTTCATATATAGCTAAGATTTTCGGCACAAGACCTGAAAGAGCATGTTGCTCTTTCACAAGTTCTCGTAACTGCAGTCCTATTGACTCTCGCTCCTTTAAAGGAATTCTTGAAACTTCTTCCAGAGTTTTTGTTAAATCTAATACATTGTGTTCTTCCACATATGCACTATAAGGAAGTCTAGAAAACATATCCTTAAATGCCTCATTCGTCGAGATAACAAGTGTACCAGTGCTCATGGCCTCAAGAACAACTTTGTCTATACTTCCCGTATTACTTGTATTTACAAAAACATCTGCACCCTGATACAAGAAAGGTAGCTCTTCTTGTGTTTTTGCACCCAAAAAAGAAACTTTTGTGCCAAACTCTTTTTTAAGTCCCTCTTCATACACTTTGTCTGTTTTTGTAATGGGCGCTCCAACGACCGAAAGTGTAGAGTTCCCACAGTTTAAAACTGCAGCGATTAAAACTTCAATCTGCTTTACAGGCGCAATTCGACCAACAGAAAGGATTTTGAGCATCTTACTTTCCGCCTTATTTTTATAAGCAAAGAGCTCAGTATCAATACCATGTCCAAGAATATGAAGTTTTTTGCTCTTTACCCTAAAACTTTCTTTCGAGGCAGAAGCAACGCCGTCAACAAAAGCATGCGCAAACTTTAGAGAAGTTGTTACTGATTTATGCATATACCAAAGTAGCACCCTCTTTTTTAAGCCTTGCCAGATAAACATCCCCAACAAAACATATATTTGATTCATATGCACAAATACCGAATCATATTCGTTTCTATATTTCCAGGTATACGAATAGAATCTTCTTACGTACTCAAGCTTACTTACCCCTTCTTCTTTCCCAAGAGAATGTACAGTTACATTTTTTGGAAGATCATACTCTCCAACTTGAAGTGCAACAACATGCAAATGTTCCACGTGCTTTGCAAACTCAACAATCCACCTATGAAAAAATCCAAGAATTGGATGTTGTGTATCTACCACTTGAGTAATAATTAAAAGCTTCATGGAGTTAGTGCCCGCTCTATATCTTTTGCAAAAAGTTCTGCTGCGTTTTTATACTTTGCAATATGTGCCACCGCCTGATCATATGCCTGTCTAGGAATAGTCTCTCGTAGATACGTATTGTTCATAAGCTCACGTACTCCAGCTGAAAGACAGGCAATATCATCAATTGGACACGCAAAGATATCCTGCCCCAGCCTAAATACCTCTCCCACAACTCCAACATCCGTGCTTACAATAGGAAGTTTTGCGAGCGCTGCCTCAACCAACACTCTTCCATACCCTTCATATGCACCTGTATGTAACAAGCAATGCGCCTTTCCAAACCACTCGTGCGGCTTATTACTCCACCCCGCAAAATGCACAGAACCTTTGAGATCTTTGCTTTTTGCGTAAGCTTCCAGTCTCTTTTTCTCTGTTCCTTCTCCAACAAAAATAATTCCTGCTCCCGGGAAACTCTTATGTGCCTCCTTTAAGACATCTATGGCCGTGTGCCAATGCTTCTCTTTTTCTAGTCTTCCTACACAAAGAATTGTAAATGGGTATCGTGGCTTATCTTTTTCTGGCTGTGTAGCAGAAAGTCCATGCACAATAGGAAGTACTGACGGCTCGACCACATCAATAAGTTTTGATTTTATCCCTCGCTTTACACGTTCACTTACAGCACGAATTGCATCTGCTTTCTTTAGCACACGATGCATGAGTCCAAGGCGAGCAAGATTCTTTGGATTATTTTTAATGAACCAAGGACTTGTAGGATCTGTGTGCACTTGCACATGAAGCTTCGCACCAACTTTTTTTGCAATACGTGCACCAATCTCGCCAACCTCAAATGGATCTTGTGTTGTTACCACTTGAACCTTATTCTGCTTTGCAATCCGTACACCAATTGAAAGTGCATCAAATGGAATAAGCGCCTTCATCATTGAACGCGTTGAGTAAAGCCACACGCCTTCTGCTATCTCCTCTTTCCCCTCTCCCATTCCAGTATTTAAAACAAGAATATGTAATTCATCGAAATGTTTTCCATATTCAACAAACCGCAAACGAACTTCATTGTTTGCATTGAGAGCATTCTTGTCTGTTGAGAGCATTAGTACTTTCATAGTAATTCAAGCATTTCTTTTGTTTCTCTTACCATTCTGTCTTTTGAAAACTTCGCAGCTTTTCTCTTTCCTATATCACGCGCACTTCTTCTAAATGATTCATTGATCAGAGCCTGCGTGATCGCTCCTGTAAGTGCTTTGGTATCTTTATATGGTACCAAAAGACCATTCTTTCCATGTGTTATAAGCTCTGGATTTCCTCCAACATTTGTTGTTACCGTTGGCGTGCCAACTGCCTGCGCCTCAAGGAGCAAGTGACTAAATCCCTCATACCCAGTATTTAAAGCAAACACATCTGCTGCCTTTAGATAAGCAAGCGTAATATCATGTGGAAGCTTCCCTGCAAAAGAAACTTTCTTCCCTTCTGCGTGCTTTTCAAGACTTTCTCTCTCAGGACCATCTCCCACAACAAGAAGCTGTACATCAATACCGTTTTTTTCTACAACATCAACAGCATCTATTAGTTCTTTTATTCCTTTCCAAGGCACGAGGCGAGCAATAGTAATAACGTACTTTCCGTGATACTTAAGAAGTCCTCGCAAAACCTTCTTGTGTCCCACTCCTTCCACATTTGGCGCTGCATTATAAATGACCTTTATTTTTTCCTTTTCTATTCCCCAAGAAGTAACTACTTTTTTTAAATACTCACTAGGAACCACAACTTTACGTGCCCGCTTTGCTACAAAAATTTCAATACTTCGAAGTATTTGCACTGGGAGTGAATACCAATCTCTCTTTAAAAATGAATCGAGAAGTTCTGTTACTCCAAAACGCTGCATTCCTTGCTCCCACGCATAATCTCCAACAACCTTTAGAGCAAATTTCTTTTTTGTAAAAAGTGAAGCAATGCATGCAGGAAGTCCTACAGAAACAGGGTCCATGGCATAAATAACATCAGAACCCTTTGAAAGCTTAAGACAAAGAAATAGATATACAATATGACGAATTATTGGAGGGTATTTTCTCACACGAGAAAATGGAAGCACTGTTACTTCAACTCCATGTGATGGCAACATATCGTATAGCGCCTTTGAATAGGTGGCAGGCCCACCCCCTTCTGGAGGATATAGCCCTGTAGCCACGAGAATCTTCATATATGGCTATATTAGCCTTTTGTAAGCACCTTGTCGAAGAGTGACTTCATGTCCTTTGCTATTACCTCCCAGTCGTATTTGGCAACAACCATCTCCTTTGCGTTTACCAAGACTTCATTAGTCTCCTCTTCATTTTGTAAAATATCTTCTACCGCAAGTGCAATTTGCTTTGGATTATCACTTCCAACAGCCCATCCTGTTGCTTTTTTATCTGGATTTAGCTTTTTATCAAAAAGAAAGTCTGCAATTCCCCCTTCTTGTGTTGCAATAACAGGTAAGTCAGCTGCCATAGCTTCAATAAATGAGTTTCCCATTCCTTCTGACCTAGATGGCCGGATAAAAATATCACATGCCTTATAGAAAGCTGGAATTTCTGAATGGTCTACAAAACCATAGAAATGTACCCTACCTGCGACTTCTTTACTCTTCGCAAGCTCTTCTAACATGCTTTGATCTGGCCCTGTTCCCAGCACCAAGAAATGAACTTCTTTTGGCAAAAACTCTAAAGATCGGATAACATCATCTACTGCGTTTTTATGCACCAAACGAGAGGTTGTAATAAGCCAAGTTTCTCCTTCTTTCTTTCCAATCTTCTTTTGCACATCTTTAATTTCTTCTTCAGACACTGGGGTTGTGAAGTGCTTTACATTTACTGCATTTGGAATAAGCACTGACTCTCCAGAAAATCCCATACTCTTTCCCCAATTCATAAGGAATGTAGAAATTGCTTGGAGATAATCAGCTGAAGTAAAAGCCTGCGTAAATAGACCCCAAACCTTTTTCATCATTGCTTCAATCTGCTCTGGCGGATCTCCTTCTTGAAGAGTCAGAACATATGGCACATCAGAGAATTTTTTCTTGAACATTCCAGCTGGAATTCCAGTAGAGTGCGCCATCATTGCCCATGTAGCATCAAAATTATATTTCTTATGCAGTCTCTTTGCTTCCCAGAAAGCTAGAAATTGATACATGTGCTTCATATAGTGGAGTGGAAACTTCTTTAAATCATCAGGAGATGGATTTGGAATTGAAAAACCAATTCTATGCACATGCACATTTCCAACCTTTTCTTCTTTTGGAAGATTTGAGTCAAAACGAAGTGTTACAAGATGAAATTCAATATCTTGTATACGGTCCGTTATCTCTTTAATAGCGACCTCAGCTCCCCCAACAAATGTTGGGTAGTAACTCATCGAAAATATAAGTATTTTCTTTTTAGGACTCATTAGATTCTTTTATATAGTCAAGAACATCTTCTTTTGGCACCCAACCAAGCTCTTCCATTTTTGTATAATCACACTTTGATCGCTTTCTGTCTCCAGGCAAAGCATCTTTCATTTCTATTTCACCACCAAAAGCTTTCGCTATTTCCATAATTGAATACTCTTTCTTTGCACTTATACAATGCCCGTCTCCCCTTCCCTTTTCCCCAACTAAAGTAATTCCATCTACTGTGTCTTTAACATGTGTAAATGCACGCCTTTGCTCTCCTGTTCCAAAAACCTTAAGTTTTTCTCCATTTAATATTTTTTGCCTGAAAATCTCTATTACTGTCCCATATGTTCCAGCACGTTCTCGTGGACCATACACATTGTAAAAGTACGTGATTGCATAATCTAACCCAAACCATTCCCCATAATTATTTACGAGCTGTGTGTTTGTTGTCTTAAAATAAGCGTATGGTGATTTGTTTTCTCCATTATCCGCATCATCAAACTCTCCAAACTTTGTACTAGAGCCAGCATATATAAGACGTATATTTTTCTTCTTGCAGAACTCCAAAACTCCAAAGGTTCCTTTCACGTTTAAATCCCAAACCTTCTCAACATCATCAAAAGAAGTCAGTACTCGAGAATACTCCCCCAAATGAAATACAATATCTGGAGTCTCTGTAATATGCTTTGCAATATCTTTTGTATGCCCCTCTCGATACTCAACACCTTCTACATGGTTCTCTTTTGAACCAGTAAAGTAGTTATCTAGTGAGATAACTTGATATCCATCAGCAACAAGCCGCTCACACAAATGTGAACCAATAAACCCGGCACCTCCTGTAACTACTGCTAATTTAGCCATATCTTCGTATGTAGACGATACTACCACCAACTAGCAAAACAAGCACTATCCATGAATATACCCAGATGGAGATAGTACTGCCTCCTGTATCAGCAACCACAGCTGCAGCTGGCTGAATACTTACAACTTCCTCTTCCTCTTGAACTTCTGCCTCCTTACCAATTGGTACATATACTATCTCTTTTTTTATTTCTTCTATCTTAGAAACCTGTTCTCCATTTGAATAGGTAAGTTTTGCATCTTTAGAGAAAAAGAATCCTGCAACCTTGTGCGAAAGCATGAGAGACGTTTCTCCCATAATAAATGTTTCCTCTGGAAACTGAAATATATTTTCCTCACTTACAACTCTCCATCGTGAGATATCAAGCTCTTCTTTGTCACCATTTTCTATACGAACTACATTTTGATCTATATATGAAAATGAAATCTCTGACTCATGCACAGTTACAACCACTCTCTGAGAAACCTCTTCCCTTCCATACCTACCTGTTACTTTCGCAATATATGTACCAGGATACTCATATACATGATAAATATTGTTCCCTTGAATTCTTGTACCGTCACCAAAATTCCAAACAACTGTTGCACTATCAAACCTTGTGCCATCTGTGTCCCCAATCTTCGCGTAAAAAACTGCTTCATTGCCAGCAACAATACGGATCTCTTTCGGAAAATCTAATACCAACTCTGGTTTTGTATATGAAGAAGTGACTTCTTCTACAACAATCTCTTCCTTGATAGTCTCTACGGCACCTGGTGTTGGAGAAGCAGTCTTCCAAACGCCATTTGTATACTGTGCTGTCTCTTTTGTTGCATTATCGCCTCCTACAGAAGACCAGTTTGAAGAGCCATCTACCCTATCTACCTCTACTCCATCTGCATTCGTTAAAATCAGAATTTCTCCCGAATTTTCCAACGCACCTGCATATAAAATATCTGCAGGAGAAGAAAGCGCTACCTCATTTCTCTCAAGAAGCAGAACTCCATTAATTTCTCCGCTTAAAGAAACATCAGGAGTTCCATCTACTGCTGTTAAACTCCAACCCTCAAGAGAAGTTACTTCTGTACTATAGAACTCTATCCATTCATAGTTCGCACTCTCACTATTCCCCATCCATGCAATTTCACTTATATATACTTCTGCAGATGCAGTAGCTGGCATCAAGAATAAAAGAAAAAGTAATTTACGAATCATCAGCGATGATCTGCTTCAAAACCTCCTCAGGAACTTCATTTGTTTTTGCTTTTGGAGTCTCTTTCTTTTCTACACCAACTTTCTTTAAAGCATCCTTAAGTGGATTAAGTTCAGCCTGCATTCCTTTCGATTCTTTTTTTACCTCCTTCTTTCCATTTTTGCCCGCAACCTTCTGAAGAGTTTCTCGTAAGTCCCCTAGTGTTTTTTCATTCTTCTTTGGCTCAAACTTTTTTGCTGGAGTGTGATTTCCATTTTTATTTCCATTCTTTTTTGGAGATTTCCTTTCTTCTTTCATTGCTTTCCCTGCAGGCTGCAGTGGAGAGAGGCTATCAAAGACAGATTTCTCAATATCCGCACGATCATGTCCATATGCCTTTTTAGAGCGTGCAATAACCTCGTCTCGATATGAAATATCTGCTGGTTCTATTGGAGGAATAGTAAGAGCTGAAAATGGAGCAGACCCAACACCATTTATCATAAGTGTAAGATAGATTTGGTATTGCCCAAGATTTACAAGATCTTCTTTTGTAAAGTTTGGTGTAAACACGGTCTCAAGAACCTCTGCATCAAATGGCCCCACCCTAAAGGAAATTGTGGTTCCTACATTTCCAAATACAGCATTTTTAACCTCTTCCTCCATCTGCTCCACATACTGATGAGCAATAATAAGATTAAGTTTATACTTTCGAGCTTCGGATAAAATTTCTGCAAATGTTTCGTTTGCAAAGTTCTGGAACTCATCTACATAGAAATAAAATGGAGGAAGTTTATTAAGCTCTGCTTTTCTAAGATCAGCTCGACTCATAGCAGCCAAGTACAGACGAGTTGTGAGCATTGATCCTAGAAGCTGCGCATTGGTATCTCCCACCTGCCCCTTTGAGAGGTTAATAATTAGAATCTTTTTCTGATCCATCAACTCTCGAATATCAAAAGAAGATTTCTCTTGCCCAATAATATTTCGAATCACTGGATTACTTGTAAACTGCCCTACTTTGTTTTGAATAGCAGGTGTCGCTTCTTGAGTGAATCGATCTGTGTATCCTGCAAACTCTTTTGTCCAAAAATCTTTTACAACTGGATCAGTAATATGAGAAATTACATCATTTCGATACTCTTTATCGACATACATTCTATTTACTCCAAGCAATGTTGCCCCTGGATACTCAAGGAGAGCCAAGAGTGTATTAGTTAGAATGTATTCCATTCGGGCACTCCATGCATCTACCCAAATCTTCTTAAACGTAGACATAAGACCACTTACTACCAAGTGTCGCTTGTCATACCCAACATCCTCCATAACATTGAAAGCAATGGGGTTATCCAAATCAAAGGGAGCAAAATACACCACATCTTTAACACGATGCTCAGGAATATAATCTAAAAGAGTTTCAGCTGTCGATCCGTGCGGGTCGATAAAGGCAAGCCCTTCTCCATTATTGATATCTTGAATAGCAAGATTCTCAAGAAGGGTACTCTTACCCATTCCTGTCTTTCCAATAACGTACATGTGACGCGCTCTATCCCCCTTTCGTATACCAAAAGGAGTATTCTTTCCACGCGCATCGGCAGCACCAAAATATGTAACCTTATCAAGGTCTTCCATGTCTTTAGTATACAAGAGTTCTGCTACTGTTCAGAGCTTAGCAGTGCTGCCTTTGTGTATTGATTACTTGGATCCCAAAGCATCCAAGAAGTAAGTCCTGCATCATACACCGCCTGTATCTGCGCACGAACTTCCTCAGGCCCATAATTTCCTCCATAGTCAAAGTCCTGAATCCATGGACGAATCTTGTCTATATTATCTACCTCTTTCGGATATAGCGCAGGTGTTGTAGAGGCAATTGCAGCAACTCCTTCAAGGGGTACGAGTGTGCTTGTTGCAACAAAACGTTTTACCGCCTCATCAAGTGAGATCTTCATCACGTCATACACGCGTTCATTTGGGTTTGTAATACCAAAGAATCCTGACGGGTAGTGTGACGGATACGTCATTGGTGCAATGTAATCAAAGTATGGATTCGCATACTCCATAACCTGCCCAATATTTAAATCATCAATATTTGTTGTAACCATTCCAAAAAGATCAGCTGATGTTACAGCATCCTCATGAATCTCCTCCTTTAGATAGGCAAAGAACTTTTCAAGCTCCTTTGCCTTTCCATACTCAGGATCTGCCTGAACTGCAGTTTCTGTAATTGGATAATAAATATCCCTCATATCTCCATCAGATGGATATCGCACATAATCAAAATTTAACTCATCAAAACCAATTGCATATGATTCATTTCCAAGCTGGATAATGTAATCCCAATATGTTTTTGCTCCTACATCTATAAATGAAAGACCTTTATGATCTGTCCACACACTTTTATCACTCTCCTTCTGTACTGCAATCTCAGGATTCCTTACCGCATAGTATGGATCCTGGAACACGGTAATGCGTGCAATGGTATACACTCCCGCATCGTGGAACATTTTCACTAACTCCTTCATGTCTCTTACAAAACAACCTGTTGCATCATCTTGCTGTAATCTTTTGTCTTTTGCAGCAAAAGCAATTGTTCCACTGAAATCTTTTACATCAATCATTACTGCATTAAGTTCAGTATCAGCAAAAAGCTCCATGAAATGATCTCTGAAGCTTTGCGAGCTTGCGGCACATGCACTCATATATACCGCTTTTACTGCTTCTGGAGTTTCAATATGCGGAACATTTTCCTGCTGCTCTTCAACAGAATTGAGAAAAACATCACCATTTGCGATAAAAGAGAAATTATTTGTTGGAACGACAATAAGAGCTCCTCCAAGAAGAGCTCCAAAAAACATCATGCTGACCTTAGAAATCATGATTTTCCTCTATTACCTCTTTCTTTGACTCCGGCTTTGGAAGAAGCAACACAAGAAGCAGTACCGCAGCTGCAAACAACTGTATTAAAGCATCCTCAACACCACCAGGAATACCTGAAAATGGCGTCAGAATGATTAAAATCGAAAGAATAATAAGAAGTGTTCGGTACATTTGTACCTACTATACTATTTAGAAGAAACTGCTACAACAAACTCTCCTCGAATATGTTCTTCATTCTCTGTAAAGTATTCAAAAACTTCAGTTGCGCTTCCCTGCACAACCTCTTCATGCATTTTTGTAATCTCACGAAAAATACTCACTTTCTGTCCATCAACCAAAACTTCTTGAAGTGAAGCAAGAGTTTTCATAATTCTGTGTGGAGATTCATAAAAAACCATCGTTCGCTCTGACTGTGCAATTTCAGCAAAAAGTGTCTGTCTTCCCTTCTTGTGTGGCAAGAATCCAAGAAACGTAAACTCGTTTGTTGGAATGCCCGCAATGGAAAGCGCTGCAGTTAGTGCAGATGCTCCTGGCACTGACACAACATTTGCACCCTTTGCTCGAGCATGATGTACAAGCTCGCTCCCTGGATCTGAAATACCAGGAGTTCCCGCATCTGTTACAAGAGCAATATCATCACCCCTTTCTAATTGCTCAACAATTTTTGAAAGCACTGAATCATTACTTTGTGCGTGATATGAAATCAGTGGAGTAGAAATTTCATAATGCTGTAATAGTTTTTTTGTAACTCGTGTATCTTCTGCAGCAATAACTGACACACTAGAAAGCACCTCGATTGCTCGATGCGTCATATCTCCCAGATTTCCAATTGGAGTTGCTACAACAAATAGTGTTCCCATGCAGCTAGCCTACATAAGAGACCTATTCTCCGCAACTATATTCTTCCCTTACTTCAATTGCACGAAGAGGTTTGTCAGTCTTTTTCACAACAACAATATGATATGGATTTGTTAGTGCCCCAGTTGCTGCGCAGTTCCCATCAGGAGAGATGATGACTGTTTCAATCAACCGCTCATCTATTCCCTCAATAATGTCTCGTATATAAATATCATATCCTCCGGATGACTTTACTCCTGCAACAACTGCAATTACGTGATCACGCGTAAAGTTTACAAACGGTGCATTTTGAGCTGTTGGATCATTCCCATACAACAATTCCCAGAATGCCAGGTAATCATCTTTATCTCTAAAGATGTAGTTCTTTCTTTCCACCAATACATCAGTTGGACCATCAATACCTACATCTAATGTTTTAAATGCTGGAGAATAATTAGAACCAAATCCTGGAATAGAATCCCCTTCTACTAAAAGAAAAAGTCCTCCTCCGATGATAAGGCTGAAAAACGTTGCGAGAGCAAGCAACTGTAGTTCTTTCATTACCTACAGTGTACCTTAGGAAAAGTTCACAGAGACGTACTCAGGAATCCAAGTGTAGATATCTCCTGCTCCCATTGTAAAGAGAACTGTGTCCTTGCCGCACTCCTCTACGACACTTTGCAGACCTTCCTTACCATCAATAGTTTCTGCGCACCCACCTGCTTCATTTATTTTTTCAACCAATGCTTTATTGGTTGTAACACCATCAAACTCTTCTCGTGCTGCAAAAATTGGTGCAACATAAACTTTATCAGCAAGCGCTAGCGACTCTGCAAATCCATCCATAAAGTCACGTGTTCGTGAGTAAAGATGAGGATGAAAGGCAACAACAATTTCCTTGCTTGGGAAATGCTTCTTTACTGCAGCGACTGTCTTCTCTATTGCAGTTGGATGGTGCGCGTAATCGTCATACACTAGAGACCCTTCGTTTGTCTTCCCTTTAAATTCAAAGCGGCGCCATGTACCTGGGAAACTTTCTAGTCCTTCTTTGTGAGATTCATTTTCCCCCTCTACTGCAATAGCAGTTGCCATGGCAGTTTTTGCATTTTCAATATTAAATTCTCCTGGAATCAATAGTGTGGGTGCTTCCACTTCTGCATAATCAATCACCTTACACTTTGCATGCTCTGAGAGTGCCTGCTCATACTTTCCTGCTTTATTTAAAATAAGCGCCCCGTCCTCTGGAAGTTTTTCTACAAGTTTTTTATATGAACCTACAAGCTGATCAATGTCTTTAAAATAATCTGTGTGGTCAAGCTCTATATTTGTAATTGCAAGAATTGTTGGAGAGAGATGTAGGAAATGATCGTTGTACTCACACGCCTCTACAAGCAAATACTCGCTCTCTCCAATCAATACATTTGTATCTGTATCGCGCATGATGCTCCCCACAATTACCGTGGGATCAATACTCTTTAGCATTCGAGCAAGCATTGCTGTTGTGGTTGTCTTTCCGTGAGTCCCGGCAATCGCAATGGTTTTATATTTTTTTGAAACTTCACCGAGCGCTTCAAAGTATGAATACACTGGCACTCCTCTTTTCTTTGCTTCCTCCAAAACCTCTGGGTGATTTGTAAGCCACGCGTCACTGTACACAAAAGCATCTACCTCTGGCAGCTTATCTTTCTCTGAGATAACAGAAACACCCTTCTTTTTTAAAGGGTCAAGTGTCCGAGGACTCTCATTATCCTCTGTTCCTGTTACTTCTTTTCCAAGCCCTACCAAAAGACCTGCAAGTGCTGAAACTCCAGCGCCACCTATACCGATGCAATGAATTTTATTTGCTTCAAGTATGTTCATTTGTGCGCGTACTAGGATTCGAACCTAGGACCTTTCGAGTATCAGTCGAATGCTCTAGCCAACTGAGCTATACGCGCATGATGTACGGGCCATACTAGCAAATATGCTTGTATACAGCAATGATATTAGGGACATGTGGAGAATCCTGTGGACAAAGCGTTTATAACCTCTGTATAGTGAATACGGAAGAAAAGGAGAAGCGTTTGTTCTCACCCTATCATCGTGGACCAACTCGGAATAGAACCTCGCCTATTGATCGCTCGCAAACTCGTTATTGTTCGACGCAACGTGATAAAAACCGTCGACATGAAAACAAACAGCGCATCACAAGACGATATCATTCCAAGCTGAATCTACATTGAATCCTCGCCTCACACTATGTGAGGCGAGCTTCTTTTATACATGCAAGAAATTGATCATTTCGATCATACTCATTTTTGAACATTCCAAATGATGCAAACCCCGGACTAAATAGAATTACATCTCCCTCCTCTGCAATGCCAAACGCTTCAGTAACAGCACTTTGTATAGAATCGTGCTGTTTTTCATCTCTCTCCAACTTTTCTGTACCAGAACCTGCAAGCAATATCACATGATCTGCAGAGTCTAGGACCTCATTAAATCCATCAAGTGGAAGCTCTTTATCTGCCCCTCCTGTAATTACAATTATCTTCCCCGCTCCCTTTAGTGCAGCAATACCTGCTGCGGTTGCTGCTGGAGTTGTTGAGGTTGAGTCATTAAAAATCTGAACACCATTTACTTTTCCAATATCTTCTAACCTTCCCTCAATTCCTTTGAAGGACATGAATGCTTCTTTTATTTGCTCATCAGTAAGTCCATATGTTTTTAGGACATGATATGCACACGCTACGTTCTTTTCATTGTGCTCCCCAATTAAATTTGGGTGCCACGATGGATCAACATCTCCTCTCCTGGCAACAATATAGTCATCCCTATACTCTTTTATTTTCTCCTCCATCTCTTCTCCAATGATAAGCACATCACCGTCTTTTTGATATAAGAAAATATTAGCCTTATCCTTAAAATAAAGGCTCATATCACCCTTATAGTAGTTAAGGTGATCTTCCATAAAGTTTATAAATACAGCTATATTTGGACTTATTTTTTTATCTCCAAATCCTTGTAGCTGCCAACTATCAAGCTCAAATACAGCAATATCTTTCCCTTCTGTTTGATCAAGAAGCTCGAGATTTGAAACTCCTCGTATATTTCCTCCTAAAAGAGAGTTTTCAAGAGCGTGATGAATAAGGTGCGTAACTGTTGTTTTCCCGCGCGTACCTGTGATTCCAATCATTTTGAGATTACTCAACTCATGAAAAAGCGCTCCACTCATTACAGCCTCTACCCCATGCTCTCTCGCATGATTTATATATTTATTATCTAAAGGAACACCGTTTCCTTTAAGAACCATGTCTTTGTTTTCAAAATCTTCCAGACGGTGCTCTCCTAGGACATACGTAATATTTGAAAATTCTTTGAGCTGATCAAGAGATGATCTCAACTCTTCTTCTGTCTTTAGATCAGTTACAAGTAAGTCAGCTCCCTGCTGCGCAAGGTACTTTGTATCCCCCACGCCGCGACCAAGAAGTCCTAGACCCATAACTGTTATTTTCTTTCCTACAAACATATTTGCTTAAGCATACCCTAATCATTGACGGAGTAAACAAAGAGAGGTAGCTTGAACATATACGATCTTTATAAAGCTGGAGGCACTATTGTGCAATTCTGAAAAGCGAAATCAACATTATCGGGCAATCCCCTCACGAAGTCAGGTTAGTGACAAAACACCGCCTGGCAACGTATACAAGCCTGGCAAGTTGAAACGGATTTCAGGAAAGGATCCTGCACAAACTCTTCGCGAGTCTTAAATAAACAAAGCCCGAGCATTCTGCTCGGGCTCTCTGTTTATGGGGCCTTGGTTATTTCAACCAAAGCATGAAATCAACTGCAAGCAAGAAGCCAAAGCTTCCAACAAGTGATACGGTGAGACACCCCACAATACCCCAAAGAAGCCATTTGATGTTGCGCTCGCAACGCTTCATTTCAATTACTTCCGGTGATTCAACCACCGGTACATACAACTGATTCAAAGAAACCTCCCTTACTTCCTATATTTATTATACCACGCATAAATATTTTATGTCAATATACAAAAAACACCCCTGTTGAGGTGTTTTTTGCAATACTAGAGTACGAAAATGATATATTCTCTTTCGTTCCGCCTATTCACCATTATGTTGCGAATTCCACAACACAATGTCCCATTTCTGACTATATGGGGAGCCAAGCACCATTTAAGGATGTGTGCTATCTCCTCACAATAAATTGTGATCGCCATAACCTCGTACTATGTACGAGAATCCACTTGGAATTGATCCACGACCAGCTTCCGCTAGCCGTGCCTTGTTACGACTTAGTCCTTGTCATTGAATTTGCCTTAGGTCCAGATTAACTGGAACGTCGGGCACCCCCAACTCCCTTGACTTGACGGGCGGTGAGTACAAGACTTGAGAACGTATTCACCGTGGTGTTGCTGACCCACGATTACTAGCGATTCCGACTTCATGAGGTCGAGTTTCAGACCTCAATCCGGATTGAGATTGGTTTTAATAGATTTGCTCCGGGTTACCCCATTGCGTCTCATTGTACCAACCATTGTATCACGCGTGCAGCCCAGGGTATCAAGGGACATGCTGACCTGGCGTCATCCCCACCTTCCTCTCCCGTGAGGGAGCAGTCTCGCCTGACACTTATAACAGGCAACGAGGGTTGCGTTCGTTACCCCACTTAAGGGAACAGTTCAAACCACGAACTGACGACGGCCATGCATCACCTGTCCAGCACCCTCGAAGGCTATTCTAGTTTCTTAGAATATGCAGCTGGATTTCTAACCCTGGTAAGGTTCTTCGCTTAGCGACGAATTAAGCCGCATGATCCACCGCTTGTGCAAGTCCCCGTCTATTCCTTTGAGTTTTAAGCTTGCGCTCGTACTACCCAGGCGGCTCGCTTACCGCGTTAGCTTAGCCTCCGAGAGGGTCGATACTCCCGAAAGCGAGCGAGCAGCGTTTAGGGCCAGGACTACCGGGGTATCTAATCCCGTT
>DFOU01000012.1 GCA_002376865.1 Patescibacteria group bacterium UBA3533
CTCCAATATCCTTTACTCGTCCTCCTCGCACTAGCACTACTGAGTGCTCCTGCAGAGTATGTCCCTCACCTGGGATATATGCAGTAATTTCCTGTCCGTTTGTAAGACGTACTCGAGCAATCTTTCGAATCGCTGAGTTCGGCTTTCGAGGAGTCTTTGTTGTTACTTTCGTACAAACTCCTCGCTTAAATGGAGATGGGTATTCAGTTGGTCGGTTCTTTAGTGAATTGAATCCACGTGAAAGAGCCAGAGTTTTACTCTTTCGCGTCTTATCTTTTCGCGCTTTCTTTGTAAGCTGATTTACTGTTGGCATAAAATAAAAGTCCCAACCGAGACTGCGCTACTCTACTATCTAATAGCGCTCTTTGCAAGTGTTTCTAGAGACGTCTTCGTCCAGCACGGATCATGAAATACATTGCGGCTCCTGCAAGCAACACGAGCAGTGTAATTACAAGCGGTACTACAGGAAGTGTCCCTTCGATAGAGATAACTGCAGCAGGGAGAGAAGGTGCTGTATTAATTGGAGTTGTTATCTCTCCCAAGTCCTCAGTTGCAGGCTGGGTACTCTCAGAGAGAGTAAATGCAGCAGGGAGAGAAGCACTCGCTAGAGGAAGAGCGCCGAGCGTAAGGGTATCAAGCTCATTTACTACATTCACACTTTCCTTATTAAGGACGAAGGATGCCCCTTCAATAGCAACAATACTTGGTCCATCGGTTAGCTTTGTAGCTGTAAAAGTAAGAAAAGGTGTTTTCTGTGTAATTCCTCCTGGGAATCCTGCTGTTTTAATAATCTGACCATTCTCTACCAAGTCATACCCTGGCTGAGAGAGTGCCATCCACCCATCTGCAACTTTAATATCTGAAACCTGCAGAGTTTTCTCATCAAAAGCAACGACTGCCTTTGCTGTATAGACGGCTTCCTCCCCCGGAAGAACATTCAAAACTACGTGCACGCTCTCTCCCACTGCAGCCTCCCCTGCAACAAACTCAAAGCTTGCAGCTCCTGCAACAAAAGGAAGAGTAAATAGGATTGTAAGAAGAAATGCTTTCATATTATTTCCAGTTAGCCATTAGAATATTGAAATCAAGAATATCAGTTACTCCGTCTCCATTTAAATCAGTCTCGGAAGACCCCCAATTTGCAATAAAGTAGTTGAAGTCATTTACATCAACCACACCATCTCCATTAAAGTCTCCTTCAATAGGTGAGGTTGTTGATGACGGAACAGATACAGGAGCTGGTGCTGTAGTTTGTGTTGTGCCACTTGGGGTATCTCGCCCGATAATTACAAGCTTTGTAGAGAGTTCTGTAACAGCTCCATTTGCAAAGGTTACATTCCCCTCTGCACCTGCAGAGTTAATTTTAAATGTCATACTCTCCCCTGCGTATGCTCCACCCTCATCTGCAATGAAGAAAAGATTTGGGCTCTTTCCAAATGTTCCATCACTTTGAATTGCAGCGCTCCCCACATTTACATCATTAATAAAGACATTGAGTGTCCCACTTGTGAAATCTTCAACAGTTCCGTGTAGCTGATGCGGAAGACCAGGCGCTGCAAAGAGCAGTGCTGGCGTAATAAATAGTGCTGTAAGTAAAAGTAATCTCATATTATGCAGGTATAGCTAGTACAGTCTCTCCATCAACCACATTCATCCAAAATCCGTCTCCTGGAGATACTGCTGTTGGTGTTGTATTTGCTCCATCTTCATACCCCACAAG
This sequence comes from Patescibacteria group bacterium UBA3533, assembly GCA_002376865.1. Classification (GTDB taxonomy): domain Bacteria; phylum Patescibacteriota; class Minisyncoccia; order Phycocordibacterales; family Phycocordibacteraceae; genus Minusculum. The sequence continues at coordinate 1,721 of DFOU01000012.1, forward strand.
ATCACTGTAGGCAATTCCAGCTAGCCCAACGCCAGCAAACGCTGTATCGATTGAAACATCCTCCGTGGTATCAGAATCTGGCTGCAAGTATCCAACAAGCTGCCACCCAATATCTAGATCGCGCGTATCAGTCTCCACCTCTCCGCTTCCTGAGAGTGTTACGTCAGCTGATACCTCAATAAAGTATCCAAACCCTGCTTCCATGGTTGTAAGGTTTGAAAGATCTGGGTTATCTGGGTAGTACACATACCAAACTCCACCAATATACGTCCACACAGACTCAACAGATGAACTGATTCCTGAGAGCACAGAGGCAATCGAAGTATCTGCAGGATTTACAGGAAGTGAGATGAGGTTTAGTCCTCCATTTGCTGAAGTAAGGTCGATAGAGAATGGGATTGAAGAATCTCCACCGCCTCCTCCGCCAGGAGCATCATCTGGTTGATCAACAGTAAGAGAGGACCCATCTGTAGTACTTGTTGCAGTTGAACTGTTTCCTACCTCATCAAGTACCGTGATAGTAAATGTCACTGCTCCTTCTGCAGTATCAGCATCAACAGTGTACGTTGCTGTACTCGTAGGAGTTCCTGTTGCAACAGCAACGTCACTCTCATCCAAGATTGCAACAGTTGTTGTGGCTGCAGTCTCTGCAAGAGCAAACGTTAACGTTATTGTGTCTCCCTCGAGCACTGCGTCAGTTGAAGTAGCATTTGTTGCAAGCCCAACAAAACTAATGTCTATAGGTGTAGTGTCTGGCGCACGTGTTGAACTTACTGTTTGCCCCTTTGCAGTATTGCCTGCTAAATCATCAATGCTATCTGCGAGCAGTATTACATCAATACTTGTTGCTTCTGTTGTACTTGCAAGTGTCAGCTCTACTACTCCTGCAGATACTTCATCTGCTCCTGTAATAGTATTTTCTGAGAGTGTGAAATCTGTTCCAGTTGAATTTACTGTTGTGCCATCTACATCCTCACTAAATGTCACATTGATTTTTGCTCCATCCTCAGATATTTCTGCTCCAAGAACAACCGGAATTAATCCATCAGTTGCATTTATTGTAGTCTCATCAATAGTATTTCCATTAATATCCTCAAAACCTGAAACGGTAACTTCAGGTGTAGCACCTGTATCAAGACCAGCACCTTCATCTACCGTTACTTCAATTGCACCAAGATCAAGACTTGGCCCATCTCCCCAAATGCTTACATCAGAAACTGTGTACCCCTCAACACTAATATCACCAACATCTACTGTGCTGTGGTTTGGGTCAACAGAAAATTCTAGTTTCAGATGATCAATATACCCGTCTGAATCTGAATCTTGTGTAGTTGCTATATCAAAAGTAAATGGATTTGCTACTACAGCAGCCTCTGCAGTTAGTGCAAACTCATTCTCTACTCCGTCTGAATCTGGATCATCATTTAGCGTAAAGACAACAAATGTATAATCTCCTTCGTCATCTATAACCACATCAAAAGAAACGGTTTCGCCTGCTGCAAACCCTGGATCCCAAAAACAATACACAATTGGCTCAATAGCAAGCAGGGAAACATCTTCCCCGTCTCCACAAGAAACATTCGACAGCCCTGAAATCTCAGTATCCGTGTCATCAAGAATATAGAAATCAGCATCTACTGTTACCTCATCAGTATTGGCAAGCTGAATTTCAAAAGTTTTAGTCTCTCCAACGGTAAGTGTAGAGGTGCTTTCTCCATCAATAGTGAAGGAAACGCTTACTGGAGCTGCAAGAGTAATAGAAAAACCACCAAAAAAGGTGGCCAACAGCGCGCCTGAAATCATTCCAATCACAGCAGTTCTCTCGCTCATATCGTGGTAACAAATTACCACAAATTATTGATTTGTCAATAAAGGACATTTTCTCCCCTAAAGGACACCTTGTGTCCTTTAGAAAACGCTAAGCGGCGCGCCTGTAAAGAGAGTAAAGATTGATTGCACAATTGCAAAAAATGGTCCTGAGAGCACTGTTATAAATATGAAGATAAATAAGAAAAGAGAGATAATTCCTAGTGACTGCACCTTTCTTTCAAAATTTCGAAATCCCATGGCAAACCTATATGGAAGAAGAGATCGCAATACCGTATATCCATCAAGTGGAGGTAGAGGAATAAGATTAAAGAGACCTAAAAAGAGATTTATGAGCACAACAAGTGCTGATAAAGCTATAAATGTATCTGGGAGCCCTTCCCCAAAGCGTATAACAAGCGAGAAAACAAGCGCTATAAAGATGTTTGTGGCAGGACCTGCAATAGCAACGATTGCTTCCCCAAAGCGTTGATTCCTTAAGTTTAGTGGATTATATGGCACTGGTTTTGCCCACCCAAAGAGAAATCCAGCGCTTGTTATCACCAAAAACGCTGGAATAAGCACTGATCCCACAAAATCAATGTGCGGAAGAGGATTAAGGGTTAGCCGTCCTGCATTCTTTGCAGTTGGGTCACCGAGCGCAAAAGCTGCATAACCGTGTGCTACCTCATGCAAAATAATTGAAACAATTAACAATATAACTGTGAAGAGAATGAGTTCAGACATAGTTAGTTAGGTATACCATATTTTGTGCACCTTTATGTATATGTTGCAATTATTTAGATTTCCTAGTAATCTACGCCCACTATGTCACGAAAATGTGCAATTACAGGAAAGACTTCACAAGTGGGCGGCGGGTATTCAAACCGTACGCGTGCTACAAAGTTTAACCCAACAGGAAAGCGTCGACGACAGGTAAACCTGCAGCGACGTCGCATTTTCATACCTGAACTTGATAAGAGCGTTGCACTCACTGTCTCAGCTGCCGGACTTAAAGAAATTAAAAAGAACGGAGCATACGCAACACTAAGAAAAGCTCGAATCATCAAGTAACAAAAAGAACCCTATGGGGTTCTTTTTGTATACCTCTGTGTCTGCTTCGTCTCTTTTGAAAAGGAGATTTTTTCTTTTCCTTCCCCATCGCAATTGAATCGAGAGAGAACTTCTCTTGCAACAGCATTTGCTGGATTGTATGTAGGAATAGAAAATACTTCTTCAAAAACATCTGCAACCAGAGGATAGTGTGTGCAGCCAAGCAAGATAAGATCTGCAGAAACCTGTCCTTGGGCCTGTTTGTATTTCTCTAGCAACTTTTGCACCTCTTCTCTATTTTTTCCTGATTCAATATATGAGACTAATTCGGGAAGAGGTAACTCTTCTACTTTTTTCCCAATGCCTTTCAAGCGATCTTGATACACTCCCGAATCAATTGTTATCTGTGTCGCGCACAGCAAAATATTTTTCTCCTCTCTATTTTTTAAATCCTGAATGGTTGGGCCAACCATTTCAATAATGTTCTCTTTCGATAATGAGAGTGAGGTGAGCAACGGAGCGTCTAATGAAATTGAAATGCTATTACACGCACTTACAATCTCGACAGCTCCTTCGTCCATAAGTTTTTGAATACTCTCTGCTGCCAATTTTTTGACTTCCTCTTTTGTCTTATTCCCATACGGAGCATTTTTTGTATCTCCAAAATAAACAAGATCTGCTTTAGGGGCATATGTGCGTATTGCATTGAATACGGTAAGGCCGCCAAGACCTGAATCAAACACGCCAATCATATGTAAATAGTAGCCTATTTCCGTAAAAATGTTTTACCATCACTTACAAAGAGAATTGTTCCTTCCTCTGCAATCTCTAACACCTCTGCATCTGTCTTCTCTAGCGCTAAGAGGACACTTGCATGAGGGTGGCCGTACCTATTTTCTACACCAGCAGAAATAATTGCATACAAAGGAGACACTTCTTTGAGGAAAAGAGGGTCACTTGAAGTCTTTGACCCATGGTGTCCAACTTTAAGAATTTCACTCTCAAGATTTTGCTTGAGCAGATACCGCTCAACGCCTTTGCCAGCATCTCCGGTGAGGAGGATGTCTGTTTCTCCATATGAAACTTTCAAAATAACAGACGCATTGTTTGTGTCCCCTTGTATATCTCTGTCAGGAAATAAAACTTCTGCAGCAACATCTTTATCTAAATAAATTTTCATTCCCTTTCGAGCAACTACGTAGTTACTCTCTTTTTCTACACGCTTCATGAGCTCCTTGTATACGAGCGTATCGTTTCCAACTCCTGGATCAAGAAAGTTCTTTACAATATACCGATCAAAAACTGGAATGAGTCCTCCTATATGATCTTTGTCTGGATGTGTCCCAATAACTACATCTATTTCTTTATCTGAGAGATCCATAATAGACGGAAGCTCTCGCAACACATCATTACCTGCTCCCCCATCTATTAATATGTCATTTCCATTTGGTGCTTGTATGTAAATTGCGTCTCCCTGACCCACATCAAGAAATGCCACAAGCAAATGCTCTTCTTTAAAAATTTCAAAAAGAACCGCACCTTGCACAAAGAATAGAAGAGCAATGAAGCTAACTTTCATCATTCCCCTATGGTACGATACCCGCATATGAAACTCTACGAAGCAAAACAATTTAATTTACCAACTATCGAAGGACTTTCTGAGAAACAGATTGAAGTTCACCTAAAGTTATACGAAGGATACGTAAAGCACACCAACCTTATCCGGGAGCAGATCAAGGAGCTAAAAGAAAAGGATGCTCCGCAATACGTTATCGATGAACTACGTAGGCGTTACGCATTTGAATTTGATGGAATGCGAATGCATGAGTATTACTTTGAACAATTTGAGGGAGGAGCAAAAGAAGCAACTGGAGACTTTAAAGATGCAGTCTCAGAAAAATATGGAAGCTTTGAAGACTTCATCTCACACATAAAAGAGGTTGCAGGATCTCGAGGAATTGGATGGATTGTTGTAAGTCATGATGATAAAGAAGGTCAAATTCATACGACCTTTGCAGCAGATCATGAGCTCGGACATCTTGCAGGTACAAAAGTGCTTTGTGCAATTGATATGTGGGAACATGCCTTCATGGTTGATTATGTCCCAGCTGAGAAAGGCAACTACCTTGAAACCGTATTACAAAACATAAACTGGGAAGTAGTAGAAAACCGATATTAAAAACAAACGCCGCAGATTCCTCTGCGGCGTTTACGTTTACTCCTTGGCAGCGAACGGATTTCGCTGCGGAGCTATGAGCTCTCGAAAGAACATGATGATGTTGTTTGGGAAAGCAACAAAAGTTGCGATCATCACAACAAGAACCCACTCCCAAAAAAGCACAGAGAAAATGATTACGATCAGTGACCCAAGAAGCATCACCAACCAATCTCCTACTGACCACTTTCCACCCTTAACTGGAACGATGGGAAGGTCTTTATTGAGGTTTGCGCTGGGATAATGTGTCATCTCTCCCTCCTTTCCTCCATAAAAACCATACAATAAATATATACATGAGTAAAGTAACCCAGAATGGAAAGACTGGAAGTGTAACTGCAGAACCTGGAATCGCTGCAATAAAATCAACCAGAACAAGAACATATGAAAGAGTCAGATATGCGGGAAGCCCAAACAGAACCCCAATGCCAGGAATTGCTCCAAAGACTCCAGCGATAAGAGAGAAGAGCATTGCAATTGGAATTATTGGAAGCACAAGAACATTTGCAGGAAGAGAAGAAAGCGAAAGAAGACCTGTTAGATACAGCAATAATGGAAATACAGCAATTTGCGTACCAATAGTTGCTCCGACAATTTCTCTTAATCCAAACTTTTTAGTTACCCATGGAATGTAACTTTCAATAAGAGGCGCAACATAAATCAATCCAAGTGTTGCAATGAAAGAAAGCTGAAAAGATGGATCGTACACAAGAATAAGTGGATTTAAAATCAACATAAACATTCCTGCCACAAGAAGAGCTCTGGTAAGGGCGTACGTTCTCCCTGTTGCCCGAGCAATAAGAGCGAGGACCGCCATGATTCCAGCACGAACAATAGTTGCTCCTGCCCCAACCATAAATACAAAAAGACCGATTGAACCTGCGCCGATTGAAAGAGCAACCCTTTTAGGAAGAAACTTTAAGCTTCTCATTATTGCCTCTGCAATAATCGTTACGTTGTAACCTGAGAGCACTACAATATGAATAAGACCTGTAACAACAAAAGCATCAAGCAACTCATCTCCCAGGGAGCGTTTTGCACCAACAGTAATCCCTCCCCCTAAAGCTGACTGGGGCTCAGGAAGTGCCTGCATAATATTTCTTAGAAAAAAATCTTTTACTGCAAACAAGAAGCCTCGTATAGAAACATCTCCTTTTTCTACAACCTCCACATCTGCAAATGAAACTACGTAGTGAATATTATCTTTTGCAAGAAACTTATCGTATGCAAAAATTCTTCCCGTATCTGTTTTGAAAGCTTCTGGCTTTGAAAGCATCCCTGTTGCCGTCACAACATCTCCAAATGCTATTGGTACAAAACGCTCTGTTGTTACAAGCACTCGAACCTCTTCATTCTCTACAATAAATCTTGTATGAGTTTCGCGAATATCAACTTCCTCTACAATCTTTCCCTGTATTGAAAATTCTTTCTGCAGAAAAGAATCTAAAGCTGTTTGCGGAACAAGTTCTGAAAGAGCTCGAAACCCTCCAAGCATAAAACCCAAAAACAAAAGTCCTATCAGGAGGACTTTTGAAACTTTTTTTATTGCTCCGTACCCAAAGAAAAGTAATGCTGGGACAGAAAGAAATAAAAGAAAAAATATTGAAGCACCAGAAAGAATTGTGTAGAAAATTCCAAGTACGAATCCTATGCTCAGTGCGTACAATTTCATAACTACGTAGTTAATTACGTAATTAACTACGTAGTTCCTTTATCCATTGCTTTGTTCGCAAGAGCATCAGCTTCTTTATTTTGTTCTCTACGAACATGCTCAAATGCCACACTCTTAAATTTTGGCAGGAGATTTTGTACACGAAGATATTGCTTATACAATCCCTGGTCTTTTACCTTATACTCTCCCAAAAGCTGCCTTTGTGCGAGCTGACTATCTAGCCGAACAGTCACTTCCTCTCCTTTTGCAATAGAGGAAAGCTTCTCAAGCCCCAAAATAATTGCTTCATACTCTGCCCAATTGTTTGTCTGCTCTCCTAAATACTCTGAAACTTCAGCAACAAGCTTCATGTCTTTATTAAAAATTGCAGCACCTGCTCCTGCAGGTCCTGGATTTCCTCTTGCTCCTCCATCCGTATATATCGTGTACATATGTAAGGGAGTATAGCAGAAAGCGCCTTTCCATCATTGGAAAGGCGCTATGTTCAAATTTTTTCAACGGTAAGAGTACCAACGTCTTCCCCCCCAACCTTAACAAGAGCTTTGAAAGTTTCTCCTGCCTCAAAAGCTTCCTTGTTGTCCTTAACAGCACAACGGAGAAGTAGTTGGTGCTCTTCGAGAAACCATCGATAAACGATTCCTTGAAAAGTTCTTATTTTTTTTGGAAGACCTAAGTGAACTTTGAGGGGATCACGGTCAGTAAAATTGACCTGGTAGTTGGGCGATCCGTTCAAAACCCGCTTAGCTGCGGAAAGAACATGTTTGATCATTGGATTTCTCCTCCGACTTCAACGACTAGAAAATAGTAACACTTATATAACTTATGTCAATATACTCCCTATTCTAAGCCGTGGCGCATGCTTCCACGCATCCTTCTCAACAGAACCAAGGAAAGAAATTTCTTCTCCTGCCTTTAGTTTCTTCGCATCTTTCCCAAGATCCCTCTTTGCAAAGAATGCGATCGCTTCTAAAGTTCCAAACCCTGTCTGAAAAACAGCTTTTACATGCTCCTTTCCCTTTCCAAACCACACAACATCCTGAGGGACAACATCTTTAAATAGAAACTGTGGCTTTTCATTATCCATACCAAATGGAGCAAGCTTTGAAAGTCTTGCAAGAAGACCTTTATCTACCGCATCAAGCTGTAATTCAAGATCTGCATCAATATTTTTCTGTATCTTCTCAGATGGAAGTTTTGAAAATGCATCAGAGAGCTTTTCTTCAATAGTATAGATAGCTTCCTCATGTACTGAGAAACCTCCAGCTGCTGAGTGCCCTCCAAATCCCGCAAACACATCTGTTGAATGTGTCATGAGCTCAACAAGATTTACATCAGCTCCTGTCCTGCACGATCCTTTTATTAAATTGTTTCCTTCTCTCCCCCAAAGAAACACTGGCCGCTCATATTCTTCTGCAACAGAGTTTGCAACAAGACCTAGAAGTGATGGTCGCCAATTAGGATTTCCCATAACAATAACTGGAGACTCTACTCCGCGAACACTTATCTTTTTCTTTATCTCTTTTGTAATAGTGGCAACCGCAGTCTTTCTTGTTGCATTAATACGCTCAAGATCAGCTGCATGCTGTGCACCGAGTGCCACATCTTTTGTTGTAAGCATTTCAAATGCCTGCATTGGCTCCCCCATGCGTGAGGCTGCATTGATACGCGGGCCAATCATGAAGCCAATATCATCCTCTGTAATACTCCTCTGATCTACTCGAATCTTTTTAAGAAGTTGTTGTAATCCTGGACGAGGAGAGCGCCGCAATACAACAAGACCAAAGTATGCAAGCGCTCTATTCTCTCCTGTAAGGGACACCATGTCTGAGACAGTAGCGATACCCACCATATCAAGGAGCCACTTCTCCCACCCTTTTGGAATATCAAAATCTCCTTTAGCTAAAATTCCTTGCGCCAACTTAAATGCAACACCACAACCACACAAATCCTTGAAAGGATATGTTTGTCCTTCTAGTTTTGGATTCAAAATAGTGATTGCGGGAGGCAACTCTTCCTGCGGGAGATGATGATCGGTAACAATAACTTCAAGACCTAGCTCATTTGCCCTCTTTACCTGCTCTACATCGGTAATTCCAGAGTCTACGGTAATCAAAAGTTTCGCTCCTTCCTCTGCAAGCTTCTCAATTCCAGGAATATTAAGTCCGTACCCTTCATTGTGTCGGTGTGGAATGTAGTTTTCAAAGTTTGCACCTATCTTTTGGAACAAATCATGCATCAGTACTCCTCCTGGAATACCATCGGTATCATAGTCACTCCATACAACAATCTTTTCATCTTCTTTTATTGCCTTAAGAATTCTATCTACCGCAACATCCATACCTGTCATAAGAAATGGATCGTGCAGATCACGCTCATAATCTGGTTCAAGAAAGACTTTTGCCTCTTCTGCAGTTTTTATACCCCTGTGATAGAGAAGGTGGGCTATAAAGTCATCATATTCTTCCAATTCTTTTCGTACTTCTTTCGGAACAGGATCTTTCAGAGAGATTTTCATGTGAAGAGATTTTAGCATATAGTGTTCTATATGACTGAGGAGACTATTTTTGACAAAATTCTTAAAGGAGAGATCCCTGCACACAAAGTATATGAGGATGAGCACACCTTTGCCTTCTTGGACATTGCTCCAATTAACAAGGGGCACACACTAGTTATTCCAAAAACCTCAACTCGAAACATTCTTACAGCAGATAAAGAAACATTTGCTCACGTAATGGAAACTGTTCGAACTCTTTCACCAAAAATCAAAGAGGCTGTTGGTGCAGACGGTATTACTATTGGAATAAACAACGAAGCAGCAGGTGGACAGGAAGTTTTCTATCTACACGCACACATTATTCCTCGCTTTGAGAATGATGGGCATAAACACTGGGGCGGTGAAAGCTACAAAGAAGGAGAAGCTGAGGAAACTTTGGTAAAAATTGTAAACCAATTGAAAAACTAGTACTCTCTAAACAGAAAAGGGGGAGAAGATGGAACAACCACTAATAAGGACGCAGCGATTGATTGGACCTTGGACGTCTTTTCATACGGTTGTCCGCCAACTTCCAACAAACTGTGAGCACTGTGACCAACCAATACTCTTTGGTGAATACAAACGAGAAGTTTGGATTGACTCTCATCCGAGATTTGGTGACTTCTTTGTCATCCGCCGATACCACCTTAACTGTTCTTAAGACAACCTGCATCTGCAGGTTGTTTTTACAAAGCCTCAAGACCAGGAAGTGTCCCGTGCGTTAGAAACTCAAGCATCGCCCCTCCTCCAGTAGAGATAAAGGAGAACTCATGCTCTAGATCGAGTGACTCTATTGAGGCCACTGTATCTCCCCCTCCAATAATGGCGTGTGTATGAGCCTCTGCAATAACCTGCGCAAGTGCATGCGTTCCTTCTTTATATCCATTTTCATAATATCCAAGTGGCCCATTCCAAAGCACAGTCTTTGCTTCATCTATATACCCCTTAAGGACTTCAACAGTTGCAGGTCCTGCATCTAAAATCATGTCCCCCTCTTCTACTTCATTTGGAAGACGAAGTCCTCCTCCTTTTGTTGAAGAAACAACCGCATCAACTGGACCAATAATTCGCGCATCCTTTGCGAGCTTATCGAGTGATCCTGTAACTCCTGAAGTAACAGATCGTCCAATTGGGTACCCGCGAGCCTGTAAAAGATCATTTCCGAGTGCTCCTCCAATAAAGATCCGATCGTATGTATGTAAAAGTTTTTCAATAAGAGGTTCCTTTGTTGCAAACTTAGCACCTCCAATAATTGCAATTGATGGTCGCTTTGGCGAAAGGGCTTGCTTTAGTTCATCTACCTCCCCACAAACCACACGCCCTGCATATGACGGAAGAAATTCTGGAATACCGACAATAGATGCATGGTTCCTATGGCACGTATCAAATGCATCTTGCACAAAAATATCAGCAAGTGATGCGAGCTCCTTTGCAAAATCTCTATCATTTTCTACCTCTCCTTTATTTCGTCGTAAATTCTCAAGAATCAAAACTTCTCCCGGCATAAGCATCGATACACGATCACGAACTTGTGGTCCTGTTACGTGCTCTGAGAAAGAAACCTTGGGAATTTGTGTTCGAATAAATTCATAGACAGGCTTTAGTGTTGCAAATGGATCTCGCCCAATATGACTTATTACAATTACGCGCGCACCCTTCTCTTGAAGGTACGTAACTGTCTCAAGGGCTCTACGCAACCTAAATGTGCTTGACGGCTTCCCATCTACAAGGGGAATATTAAGTCCCAAACGAACAAGTACTGGGACGTTATCTAAAATTTGTATGTCCTCTAGTCGCTTCATGCGTCCATTGCTTCAATAAGAGCCTTTAATGTTTCTTTTGAAGAGCTTGCGCGCCCTGGAAGGAAACCATCAAGTCCTGGCACCATAAGACTTTTTACATTTTCTGCATTTACTGACCCTCCATAAAGAATTTTTACCGCTTTCATTGCTTTCTCTGTAAAATTCTCTTGCAATACTTTCTTTATGAAGAGCACTGTCTCTTCTAAATCATCAGTTGAGATAGCTTCATCACTTTCTTTCCCTATTGCCCAGACAGGCTCATAGGCAATAACAATATTTTTAAAGTTTGCTTCTTTAATTCCCTTGAGCGCAGACACTATTTGCTCTGTAATAAATGAAAGGTAGGTTGCGTGAGCATCCCGACTCTCCTCCCCTACACACAAAACAACATTTAGTTTTGCAGAGAGTGCCTGGCAGACCTTTGTGGCGACAATACTATTTGTCTCTCCATCTGCCCTTCGCTCTGAGTGCCCGACAATTACGTGGCTTGCACCACTATTTGAAATTACATCAGCTGAAACTTCCCCGGTGTGCGCTCCACCCTCAAAAATAGAGAGGTCTTGTGCAGCTAAAGCAACACCTGCCTTCTTTGCAGCAACATATCCAAGGTGCACAAACGATGGAGCGAGGATTATTTTGTGTTTTGTAGTAAGTTTCCCTGCCGCCTTTACGACCGCTTCTGCATCATCTTTACTACTAAGATAGCTTTTGAAATTTCCAACGATAATCATTGCCTTTATCCTAGCACGCAAAATATCAGTAAATACATAAGTTAAATTTTTGACAGACAATTAAAAATCCTGTAATACAAGCACAGAAAGGAGGTGCGTAATGTTTGTCTACATACGATGTGTGCGTGCAAACTTTTTTACAAAAGTTGGATTTATTTGGCTTTTTATTTCAATCTTTTCCTTTAGTGTTCTTTTTACTTTTTCAGAGAGTATTCCACACATAATTGAAATACCTCTTGCTTTTTTGGCAACCATTATTCTTATGGCAAGTCTTTCGGCACTTATTGTAACCGGCTTTGGCTTTGATACATTCAAAACGTACCTGAGAACAAAGAGGGTGCTTGAAAGAACTGATATTGAATACATTCGCGAGAATGTATTGGGTGATGGATACTGTGGAGAAGTTGGAGTCGCCCTTGCAATTGAAGACTCACAAAGCGCTGACAGATAGCTGTCAGCGCTTTTACATTTAATCCTCCCGCCATTCAACAAACTGATAGTCTGGTGAACTTACCGGTGTAAAAGGAGGTGGATCAGTTGCTAGATTTCTATCATAGCTATTTACACGGTTCTCATACCCTGAAGTCTGGTTAAAGCACCACGGCCAGTATGTATACCCCCACTTCGTTCCTACCCGAGTATTTGAAACAATTGACCCTCGTACCGTAAGGGTATCTTGGTGTGAGTTTGCATAAAAACAAGGGTAGAGGTTTCGTCCAAAGTACCCTTCTTGTGCAATAAGGATGGCATTGATATCCAAATCTTCTGGAGATTCCGGAGAAATATGAATATCTCCCTCTGCAAGAATAGTAAGGCCATCTGCACCACTTGTTGTTGTGTAGTCCAGATCATCTTCGATGATTACCTTTGGTTCATACCCTGCATATGTAGTATCTGCAGCAACAAGTGTAACTTTTCCTGAGATAGTTCCCTCAACCCACACTCTGTCTTCTATATAAATGAGTCCGCAATCAGAAGGGATACTGTAATTGCCCAAGTATCGAACTCTTCGAGGTACATAATAGTCATTTTCATATACCCCTGAATCAATATGTGCCCCACTATATACATTTGATCGTCGCACCTGATAGATATCTACCGTTCTATTATTTTGAAATACTAGACGATACCCCCTTCCCTCAGAAGTGTGCCCTCCATACCCTGCATAAAAAATCCCATCACTTTGCGCGAGCGTACGAAGCGCATTAAAGTCTTGCGCTATCCCCACAAAATCAAATTGCGGAGATGGATACTCCCACAATTCTTGATCACCTCCATCCCCAAACACACCAGGTGTGGTAGATGCGGGAGAACAGCCAAAACTATCAGTACATGTCCACGTTGCCACTGCACTTGAAACTTCAGAATTGCTCGTACCATCAAAACGAATTCCTCCATTTGCATGATAGCGACCAGAGATTTGTCGGTCTGACCCAACCCACACATTGTCATCCACAATATAGGCATACTCTGCAACAGATGGCTGCGCATACCTTCCAGTTATCGTTGCTGTAACTGTTGGATCATCTACAGACCACCCTGTTGAATCAATATCTATTGAGGTAATAGCTCCACACTGCTCATTCCCTGTAATATCCAAAGAAAATGTCCCTACGACGTCACTCTCTGGATCTTCGTACGCAATATTGTATGGGCCTGGCCCTCCAGTACCATGCTGTGTGTCGTCTGGATTATGTGCCAGAAACCACTTGTAGTACTCAAGACCAGCCTCCGCAATAGCACGGGCCTGTGCCTTATACATTCTAGCTCGCTCAGCGTCTTGCTCTACCAAAACTCTTCCAGAGAGAGCTGCCACAGAAAAAACAAAGAGGCTTCCGAATACAATTACGAGAAGTGTGGTGTATCCGCCTTGTCTTTTTTTATAAAACATATTATTCGACACGAAGATTTCGAAGTGTAGCGCTCGATGTAAGTGTAAACTCTTCCGGCGCTCGATCTGGATTTATATTCACCGTTATCGTTCCAGTAATAAAT